>JAUZOX010000142.1 GCA_030706265.1 Bacteroidota bacterium
CGCCCACCCGGTCTTGAATCTGAAGAGAAGAACAGATCATTTCTGCATCGTTATGGAGCTGGTTTTGATGCTTTTTACGATAAAATAAAAGATCGTTATGTACAGTCGGTTCATTTCCTGAACCGGAAAAAATGGTTGGTGCTTTTTATTTTTGTCTTTTTTAGCAGCGGTCTTTATATATTGCTTAAAACGACGCCTTCGAGTTTCGTTCCCAATGAAGACATGGGAACCATTTTTGTCAACATCACTCTTCCGCCGGCCTCTACCATGGAACGTGTTGCGGTAGTGGCTAAGGAAGTGGATAAAATAACCCGTACCATTCCACAGATGGCCCACACGATGCTGATCCTGGGCCGGAACTTCATCAGCGGTGCCGGTAGCTCTTATGGGATGATCGTGATCCGGTTAAAGCCATGGGACCAAAGACCGGGTGTTAACAACAACGATATCACAAATGTCCTGATCAAAAAAACTTCACACATCCGTGAAGCCGAGATCCGTTTCATCTCATTGCCAACCATAACCGGCTTTGGCGTTACAGGCGGATTTGCTTTACAGCTGCAGGATAAGGGCGGACACAGTACTGACGCGTTCTATAAGGTAGCGCAATCATTTCTGGCTACGTTAAACAAACGTCCCGAGATACAGTATGCCGTTACTTCCTTCAATCCCAATTTTCCTCAGTACCTGTTGGATGTAAATGTGGCAAAATGTAAAGATGCGGGAGTTCCGGTTTCCGATGTTCTCAGCACCATGCAGGTGTTTTATGGGAGTTCCTATGTCTCCAATTTCAATGAGTTTGGACAGCAATATGAAGTCATCATCCAGGCTGATACTAACTATCGGTCCACTCCCGAGAAATTAAACATGGTCAGTGTGAAAACCAAAACCGGCGACATGTCTCCCATCAATGAGTTCATCACGCTTAAACGCATCTATGGACCCGAAAGCATATCGAGGTTTAATCTGTTCAGTTCAATTGCGGTTAACGGTGCTCCCAATGCAGGTTTTACTACCGGGCAATCATTGAGGGCGATTCAACAAGTTGCGGCGCAAACCTTGCCGACAGGTTACGGTTTTGAATTTTCAGGCATCAGCCGGGAAGAGGAAAGGAGTGGATCTCAAACAGTTTACATTTTTGTTTTAAGCCTGTTGTTTGTATATCTTTTGCTAAGTGCACTTTATGAAAGTTATCTGTTACCATTTGCAGTTTTGCTGTCCCTGCCGGTAGGTTTATCGGGCGTATTTGTTTTTGCAAAATTGTTTCATCTGGATAACAACATTTACATGCAGATTTCACTCATCATGCTGATTGGCTTGCTTGCAAAGAATGCAATTCTGATCGTAACCTTTGCGCAGGAGCGAAGGGAAAAGGGCATGTCAATACTGGATGCGGCAATAGATGGCGCAAAGGTGCGTTTACGGCCTATCCTGATGACTTCTTTTGCTTTTGTATTCGGTGTAATGCCGCTCATGTTTGCATCGGGGGTCGGGGCGAATGGAAACCGGTCTATCGGGACAGGGGCAATAGGGGGGATGTTGTTCGGAACTTTTTTAGCCGTATTTGTTATTCCGCCGCTTTTTGTGATATTCCAGACCTTACAGGAAAAACTAAAGGGAAAGTCGTATACAGAAACAGATGACGGCAGTTTTAATGATCATTAAAGATAGAGGCTGACACGGGTTTACTAAAATATGAAACAATGAACCGGATAAATATCATGAGGTCATGCAAGATTCTGCTTTATTTCTTCATTCTTGAAGTGATCCTGACTTCGTGTAAGGTGACCGGGAACTACAAGCGCCCTGCGGGGATAGCCGAAAATGGTTTGTACAGGGATATAAAAACAAATGACTCGGCCACCATTGCGGATATACCCTGGAAACAACTATTCAGCGATTCATTGTTGCTGAACTTAATCGGGGAAGGAATAGATCAGAATTTGGATTTAAAAATTGCCATGGCCCGGATCAAAGAGGCACAAGCCAATCTGCAATCCGGTAATGCGGCATTTTTACCTACACTTGACCTGCATGCCACCCTCACCGATCAAAAACCGGCTAACAACAATCCTGGCATTTCGAATTATTATCAGTTGTACGCCAGCTCAGGCTGGGAAATCGACCTCTGGGGCAAAATAAAAAGTGCTAAAAGGGCCGCGCTGGCGCTGTTGATGCAAAGCGAAGCATACCGGAGGGCCGTTCAGACACAGTTGGTTGCTGATATTGCAACTAATTACTACATATTGCTGGCGTACGATGCACAGCTGCAAGTGACGCTTAAAACACTGGAAAACCGGAAGCTGGATGTCGGGATCATGAAACAACTCAAGGAAAGTGATGTGGTGACCGGGGCTGCAGTTGTCCAAAGTGAAGCCAACTATTATTCTGTCGAAGTGACGATACCCGATCTGAAACAAAATATCCGCGTGGCAGAAAATACGCTGTGTAATTTATTGGGAAGATCACCCGGGAGCATTGCAAGGGATAGCATTTATAATCAGTTGATTCATTCCGGTCTGCAAACCGGAGTCCCTTTTCAGCTGTTAGCCAACAGACCCGATGTCAGGGAAGCCGAATATCAGTTGCGATATTATTTTGAACTGACCAATCTTGCTAAAACCTATTTCTATCCCTCCCTGACCATTACTGCTAATGAGGGCTTTTCCAACGGGAAAATATCCAACCTATTCAATTCGACAGCCGTATTTGGAAATATTGTAGGTGGGTTAGCGCAACCCATTTTGAATCATGGACTCAACACCCAGCGGCTTCGCGTGGCTAAGGCTCAACAGGAGGAGGCTTTGGCAGCTTTTAAGAAAACATTGCTGAATGCGGGACAGGAAGTTTCCAACGCTTTGGCCAATTACAGGGCTGCAACCGATAAAGTGGAATTCCGTTCTCAGCAGATTGTATATTTGCAGAAAGCGGTCGAATTTACCAAAGAGTTGTTGAAATATACCGCCAATACAAACTATACCGATGTGTTAACCTCGGAACAAAGCCTGCTGGCCGCGCAGCTTAACAGCATCAGCGACAAGTTGCAACAATTGTTGGCCAATGTAACATTATACCGGAGCCTTGGCGGAGGTTGGAGATAAATATCCGTTCATTTTTCAGATAAGCAGGTAAAAATTTTTCAAAACATATTTAATGCCGTTTTGTTAAAAAGATATCATTAAAATTTATTATATTTGAATAGCACTAATGCGGAATGAAACGAGCATGTTCCAAAAGCACAAACAACGATGAAAATTTTATATGCGAGCTCCATACGACCTATTTAATCAAATTATTTTCGGATGAAAAAACTAATTTATATAACCATAAATATTAGAAACCATGAAATTCGAATTACCAAAATTGCCTTATGAGCTTGATGCTCTTGAACCGTACATTAGTCACCGCACCCTTGAATTCCATTATGGGAAACATCATCAGGCTTATGTCAACAACCTGAATAATCTGATCGAAGGCACAAAATTTGAAAATGCCACCTTGGAACAGATTGTAAAAGAAGCTGAAGGGCCGATGTTCAACAATGCAGCTCAGGTTTGGAATCATACTTTTTATTTTGAAGGATTTATGCCGGGTGGCGTTGGTATTCCAACCGGCCGCTTGCTTGATAAGATCAACGCTGCATTTGGCACTTTCGATGAATTTAAAACGAAATTTTCAATTGCTGCTGTGTCCGTCTTTGGTTCAGGATGGGCATGGCTGGTTTTAAATGCCGACGGAAAACTGGAAATCAAGCAAACCGCTAATGCGGCATGCCCCATTACCGAAGGTCTGAAGCCATTACTTACCTGCGATGTTTGGGAACATGCCTACTATCTGGATGTTCAAAACCGCCGTTCTGACTATGTTTCAGCTTATTGGAACATCGTGAACTGGCATAAGATTGAAAATAGATTATCGTAAGGCCCATCGGCGTTTGTAAGCTTAATAAGGCTTATCCACTTATTAACCAATGAGTCTGACCGGGTTGGTAAGTGGATAGCTTATATTGCTAAATAATGATGGTCAATTGATCATCATGGGTTGTTTCAAAGTCTACACCAACCTTTGTCAGAAGTATGATGATGCCCCATGAAACTAGCTTTTGATTCACTCGTATGCATTTTCTTTTCGGTTATTCGGTGTAAAGAATTTTGAAGTGACTTTGCAAGGCTTTGATATACTAATGGGAAAATTGAGGGAAGAGGAATCTTTCAAAAAAAATTGAACTATGGACCATAAACAATTGAAGGATACTTAATGGATCCCTATAGAGTATCCATCAAGTATCCATTAAGTATCCATTAAGTATCCTTTAAGTATCCTTTAAATCTAAATTTTACTACAATTTTATACCGTGATTATCTGTCTGAAATTTCCGGTAGGATAATTTTTTTTCCGGGCCTTTGAACGGTTTCCCTAATTGCAAAGTTTTCAATAAAAGTACAATAAAAAAGCCGGTATTTCAATAAATACCGGCTTTTTTTGGATTCGGTTGGTAATGGCTTAGTTGGCCTTGATTTTGAATACCACCTTTTTAACCTTGACGATTTCGCCGGCTTTCTGATTTGGCCTGTGCGATTCGCTTGGGAAAAAGATAAAGAACATACCCGGTTGGGCTAAATAATCTTTTCCGTTTGAAACCTTGCGGAATTCAATGTCCTTTTCTTCGCTGTAAGGAATGTCGGGGGTGGCTTCGGCATAAGGTGCTTTTCCCATCAGTTCTTTTCCTGAAAGGACAATCTGAACGTCGATGTATTTTTTATGGCTTTCCCATTTGCGTTCTGCGGGTTCCTGCGTGTTGTATTCGGAGACTGCTGCAAAAACATTCTCGCCGTCGATGGGATATTTTCCAGGGGCAAGATTCAGGATGTCTGTGTTTTTGAAGTATTCAAAAGCCTTTTCCCAAAAATCAGGGTGTATAGCATAATATTTTTTTAACTCGTCAAGGTTGATAGAAGGACTGGGAGTTAATTTTACATTTTTAAACCAGGGTTTTGCTTTGAACCATTCCAAAACCGTTTCTTTGGCTTTTTGTTTACTTTCGGTCATATTGTTGTTTTTTTCTGTTTGTGTCACTACGATATTCTGATCGCCTGAGGGTTGCGTGCTGAGCATTGCAATAGTATTGTCGGTCGCCGACTTAGTATTTGAACGCGATTGCCCTGAAGCATTTAAAGAAATGACGACAGCAGTTATCAATGAAACTGATGTCAGGGCTCTTAAAATGAATTGTTTGTGGTTCATGTCGTTGGTTTTGGTTTTTCTGGTTGTAAAAATACAAATTTTAAAGAATGAAATTTTCGAATCCGTTATTTTTAGTCATACAAAGTTTTTTGTTTGCACAATGTTTTGTGGCTTAAAAATATGGCTAAATGTGAACAAATATCAAGCCATGATAAATATAAATATCCTAAAAACAGATTTCAGGATTTCTTATATTTGAACGCAGATTGAAGGGGCTTGCCCGGGCGATCGTTTTACTTCCATTCGAAACATATACTTTAAAACAACATTATAATGAAATTTTCAATACCCGTGATCATAGTGTCTGTGGTCATGATGACAGCCCTCTCAACGCTGAAGGCACAGGAAGCTACTCAAATCAAAAGGCCTCGGATCAAAGGCGTAGCACATATCGGCTTATATGTGAAAGATGTGGAGAACTCGCGAAAGTTCTATAAGGATTTTCTGGGCTTTGCCGAACCTTATTCCCTCAAGAGTGCCGATGGCAGCAAACTTGCCCTGACCTATATCAAGATTAATGATCGTCAGGTAATCGAGTTGTTTCCTGAAAAGGCTGCCAACACCAACCGGCTTTATCATTTTGCGGTAGAAACGGACGATGCCGAAGGAATGCGGCTTTACCTGGCTTCGAAAGGGTGTAAGGTCCCGGCGACTACTCCGGTAGGCCGTACCGGGAATCTGAACTATTTTGTCACCGATCCTAACGGGACCATTTGTGAAATCGTTCAATACGATAAAGAGGGATACACCATGAAAAATGTCGGAAAAGACCTCCTGCCGACACGCATCAGCAAACGGATGAGCCATGTCGGATTCATGGTCCCCGATTTAGATAAAGCCATGAAATTTTATTGCGATATCCTTGGATTCAAGGAGACCTGGAGGGGAAGCAAAGATGGCAAAAATGTGAGCTGGGTTAATTTGAAAGTGCCTGAAGGAAACGATTATATCGAACTCATGCTTTACGATAAGGAGCCGTCAGCCGCCACAAGAGGCTCCATGAATCATATCTGCCTGGAGATTGACGATATCACGAAAACATTGAATACGCTCAAGCAGAGAACTTTACCAGATGGTTGCAAGATGCCCTCCGAGTTTAAAATTGGGATAAACCAGAAACGGCAGATCAATTGTTTTGATGGTGACGGTACCCGGGTTGAAATCATGGAAGCTTCTACTGTCGATGGTAAACCGGTTCCGTCGTCCCCCTTACCTCCCTTGAAATTTGTGCCGGCTGAAACAAATCAGTCCAATTGAAAAGTGCTGCCGGAGATCATTGGCGATATATAGCAGGATCTATCCCGGAATGATCATTCCACTATGGTTCTGAGCATCTGAAGATGAACAGAAGATTAACGTGAACCCCCTAATGGATGATCAAACGTTCTCAGTAATGCAATCTACCAACACAATAGGTTCGGAATTATGCAGCGGGTTTTCTGATTTTAGAATCCGGTCATATCAAAAAAATGCGGCCCTGTTTTTAAAAGCTTTGTAAATCCTTACCTTTGCATAGATTAATACAGGAAGTAATGGCGATTTTTCTGGTTGGGTATATGGGAAGCGGGAAAACTACTTTTGGTCGCAAGCTGGCCGCCGAGTTGGGATGGCAGTTTGCAGA
>JAUZOX010000143.1 GCA_030706265.1 Bacteroidota bacterium
AATTCTTCTCTTGAAATATTGAATTTATCCATTGTTTTAATGATGTTTCGTAATTTGGAAGATTTCAGGTATTGCGTTTGTTCCTGGACGTACTCATAACAATATGGTTTCCCTTCAGTAAGCATTTTGTATATGATTACGATTATTTTCCTTGCGGTTGCCCCAATTGCTACTGTTCTTCCCTTGCGATAAGCGATCCGCCTGAAGAAATCACCTAATTTGCTTTTACTGTTGCCAGTTGAGTTGGCCGCATCCCGAATGACTTTTGCCAATGGGTGTGTTTTTTTTCGGGTATGTGAAGAAATTTCCTTGCCCCGGTAATCTTACGGTTGGGGGCAAAACCAAACCACGAAGCAAAATTTTTGGCTGACCCCATAGTCCCCTTTTCGCTTTTAAGAAATTAAATTTTCCCCGAATGCAAAATAGAACAAACTTTTAAAATTATTCATAGCACTAGCACCCCTCACGTTGTTTCTGTACAATTTGCTTGAGTTTCAAAGAGAATTTTTGATATTCAATTATTTTGCTCTTATGAATATACCCAATGTTTTTTCCACCAAATTTTTTATAAACAGGCCACCAATCGGAAGCGTTTGTAGGAGTAAAATAAAAAATTAATGGAGAGCTGTCAATATTAGTTAATTATTTTAAGAGCTTGTATCAAGTCTTTATGACATATTGGAAAGTTTGTCCATTACTATTATTATATAATACTCCCCAAAATTCAGACCACTGGTTAAGTTAAAAAAATGGATTAATTTTATCAGTGAAATCATGAAACAGAGTAGAAGAAAATTTTCGGGAGCATTTAAAGCCCAAGTAGCCATTGCGGCATTGAAAGAACGTGAGAGTCTGTCGGATTTAGCCAAGCGGTTCGATGTACAACCGATGTTAATAACCATGTGGAAGAAGGAATTTCTGGAGCGCTCGTCAGAGATATTTGAGACCCGAGCCCCGGAACAGGAGTTCCAGGCTGAAAAGGATCGCCTTTATTCAAAAATCGGTCAACTGGAAATGGAGGAAAAATGGGGTCAGCCCCCTTTTTAATTTAGGAAAATGGAGTCAGTCCCCTTTTTAACTTTAACATATTTATATTCAATTGCTTTTATCGCTAAATGGGGATTGACCTTAATTATTTCACACGCTTCTAATTCGAAATGGGTCCTGACCCCATTATTTCCCGGAGACGGCGTGAACTAAATGGAGGCTTTAGTATGGAACATAGGAAGCAGTCGTTTTGATGTTAAGGGAGAAATTCAAGCAGCGAACCTGCAAGAATTAAATACCGATGCAAAGCACTGTGGCGGACTGATTGGTAGTAGTGTAGAAGTACTTGTAATGAGAATGGAGCAAAGCGATCAGATTATCCAGCCTAATAATTTTAATCAACCATTGTAAAATGGGAGGAATTAAATACAATAGGTAAAGTCATTGCGACGGGATAATAAGAGCCGTATGAAGCGAGAGTTTCACGTACGTTTCTGTGAGGGGCTAGGGCTGAAATGCCCTGGTCTACTCGACCCCCTTTTTAAATTTAACATGTTTATATTCAATTACTTTTATTGGTAAATGGGAACTGACCCCAAATATTTCCATGTTGATTCGAGAATCATTTTCGGAGTAGGATTAAAGATGTGTTTTACAGGAATGATCTTGTTTCATAATCACCCTTCAGGAACACTCACCCCTTCACAGAGTGATTTTGAACTTACGAAAAAGTTCCAGGAGGGTGGAAAAATCTTAAACATAAATGTTCTGGATCATATCATCATCACACCGGATTAAGAGTATTACAGTTTTGCGGATAACGGGATCATATAAGGGAAAAGGGGGATGTAAAAATCTCCCTTCTCTTACCTATATAGGCGTTGTCTAAAAATAAATGTGTCATTCATCCAAATAAAAAGAGGGTTCATACAATAAGTCTGAGATGCATTTGAACTTTCCGATTATTTGTAGGAACTTAGCGCAGTGTTTATATTTAGTCATGCTTATTAGTATCAAATGGAAAATTAAAAAAACAAACAGGACTAGCAGTTTCTATTCCATAGGAACAAGTAGTCGTTCCAAGGTTGTTTTATCAAGCGAACGATTTACACCTATAGATTAAAAGCATATCTAATTAATCAAATATCTGAATTTTTATCATTATAAATCTATTTTTTACAAATTTTTAAACTCTAATAATGAAAAAATATTTATTTACTTTATTTTTCTTACTTTCTATTAGTTTTGCCTTTTCTCAAACAAATTATTCAGCCGGGTACAAAAAGGGATTCGAAGCTGGATATTGTTATAACGTTTATGGCTGTATTCCTCCATATCCTCCAGTAACACCTTATCTTAGAGTTGGAGAAAGTAGTTCTAGTTTTCTCGATGGTTATAATAGAGGAATGGTCGATGGATTAAATAAACAAAAACTGGGAGAAATACAGAATAATATTTCGAGATTTGATAATAAGATTAATTATCGCGAACAAGTTCCAATTATAATACCTGAATATAAGTCATTTACACCAGATTTTGAATCTTTATCAAAAGCCTTTTCAGCAGCTAATGTACAATATAATAATCAGAGACCAAATGAGGAACAACAAACAGATGACGAATTGAATAAAGCATTCACAAAATCTATAAATGATTTAACAAATGTTGATTCATTAAATTTAAGGCATTCCAACTCCCAAATATTAAGAAATTCATATTTAAGTATGGAATTTTATCCAAATAATTTGCCCGATGGAATTTATAAAGTTAAAAGATCAGAAAGCAATGTAATAACCGAAGATCCTAACTTATTATGTGGGAGCTCAAAATTTACGAATGGGCAATTAAATCATATTGAAGAAGTTTACGCATGGGTAAAAGATAATCGAATCATAACAATTGCAGACAACTTGGACATAAAAAAATCTAAGCTTTTTTTACCATCCTTAATAATTAATCCAAACCTCAAAAACGACATGATTAGCAAGCCGTATAGTTATCTCAATGTAATAATAAATTCTCCAAAAATTGATAAATGTGTTGTTCAGTTACAAGAACAATATTGGGTTTTAGTTAATGGGGAAGTAAAGCAGTTGATGGAAACAATTAAAGGCATGGAAGATGTTTTACCAACAAGTACACGTACATATTTTTTTATTGATTATTTAGGAAAGTACAATTTTACCCAAAAAAGTATTCAAATTCAGGAAACACAAAAGAATCTAGCAAAAACAAATTTCAAGAATGAAGGATATTATTATGCCAAAGCCACAAATGGTACGGATTTTTTTGATGTCAGGAAAGTATTCATTACTAATAACAAAGTAATAAAATATTTTATTGCAGACGGCACAGAATTTATAGTTCAATCAGGGGGGGTGATCACTGGTAATACTACAAAAATTTCTATTTTAAAAAAGGGTAATAATAATCAGGAAAAACTAATGGAATATACGTTGTACTTTTATTAATTTAAAAATAATATCTTCAGGTTTTAACAAGAAAATTAAATGCTTGAAACTTTTCAAAACCAAATTGGATGAATATTACGGTCAAACAGCGCCACCCAATACGCTACAAATAGCGCCACCTATTACGCTCCAAACAGCGCCACTTAAAGAGAGTGGATTTGTGTACAATTATAAGCATTAATTTTCAGTTTTTTATTTTCTTAAAGAATTAGTTTTTAGCTCAGAATAAGGACAAAAACCTGCCAATATGTCTGTAATTATATTGGTTAAGGTCGTCTTTTTACCATAAAAAATACTACTTGAACAATCCGGACCATGTTGCCCCCCTGGAACTATGATTAAGTGTTGATTTTATACGATATCGCTCTTTAAGAATTTGAAGTAGCGTTGAATTTTTGTATGTAAAGCCATGCCATACAAACAAATACATTGCAAACAGCGCCACATTAAGAGATGTATTCGGAAAATAAGAATGCACAACATTTGGCAACAACGATACACAGTTATCAATCAGTTTTTTTCTTTCTTAAAGAATCACCTTTAAGATCAAAACGATGAGCATTACCGGCTAACCTATCCATTATCGCATCGGCAATGGTAGATTCCCCGATATACTGGTGCCATTTATCAACCGGTAGCTGAGAAGAGATAAGAATTGATTTTTTGCCATACCGATCTTCAAGAATTTGAAGTAGTGCAAGTCTTGCAATTTTGTCCATTGGATGCAGACCAAAGTCGTCCAGGATGAGTAGATGTGTCTTTTCAATTTGATTAAGCATTTTGATGTAAGTTCCATCCAGTTTGGAGAGTGATATCCTTTCCAGAAAACGGGTCATGCCAAGGTAGAGTGTTCTGTAACCAAACGAGCATGCCTGCCTACCGATGGCACAGGCGAGATAGCTTTTTCCACATCCGGTAGAACCGGTGATTAAGACATTTTCACTTCGGTCAATAAATCCGCAGTCTGCAATAGATTGTAAGCTTTCCTTAGAAAGGTTCCTGGCCGTGTTACAATAGACCTGTTCCAGAACGGCATTGTAACGCAGTTTACTTTGCTTTAGATAAACCTGTGTCTTCAGGTTTACCCTGTGCAGCGTCTCCGCCTCGGCGAGGCGGGCAATAAAGGGGTGGATGGAAGGTTGCTCCTGCACAGGGAGTGAGATCACTACATGGTAGGCATCAGCCATTCCTTGTAGTTTTAATTGTCCGAGTTGATCCAATGTGTTTTGATGGTTCATGTTGTTTTTGGTTTTAGGTGATTAATAATAGGCTTCCGGTCCACGAATGTTTTCGTGATCCGGTAGATTTGTTGAATTAAAAAGGTCGTCATCAGATTGTTTATCAAGTCCCTTTTCAAGAATATTAGCGATCATCTTGTAGCCGACACGGGAGGCCGGAATGGCCCTTTTACAGGCATTTTCAAAACGTTCTTTACCATACAGTCTTGTCAGGCGAAGAAGGCCAATACAAGACCGGTATGCCTGTTCAATGAAATCTCTGGACTCCAATATCCGATGGGTAATCTCAAATGCATTGGGTCCTGTTTCTTTGGCCTTGCGCAGATAATAGTCGGAGTCCCATCCTTTGACTTCATTGTGAAATTGATGGTTCTTGGGCATGTGTTCATCTAAAGTGGTATAACCATGCTTTTTGAAACTGCGTATGTGAATAGCAATCCGATCCATTCCCAGATAAAACTTCTACCACATCCTGGTCGTACACCAGTTTTGTTTGTTTGCCGATGTATTGGAAAGGAACACTGTAATGATGATAATCTTCTCCAAGAGTGACATGATAGTTCATTTGAACCTTGGCACTGGCGGTATACTTGATAACAAAAGGTTCCTTTGGAAGTCCCTTCAGCAAAGAAAACTCATCCTGCATGAAACGATCATAACGGCTGTAAGACCGTTTCTTGAAGGGGGTGCGGTTGTGTTTATCAAGACAAACCAAGATCCTTTGATTAAGCTCTTTTAAGCTGAGAATGGTCTCATCCCGCAAAGGGGCATAGATGCGGGTATAAGAAACATTCACCATGTTTTCTACCGTGGGTTTATCTTTGGGTTTGGCTACCCTGGCTGCAGACAGGGTCGTATTGTAGTACCTGGACCACTGCTCGCAGAGCAAATTAAAAGTAGGTTCATAATTGTTTGTCTTTTGCACAAATTGCTTCATGTTATCGCTTAATGCGTTTTTAGGCACTCCGCCAAAATAACTCATGCAACGACCCAGTGCAGTAAAAAGATGCTCCTGGGATGTGCTCTTGAGCGCCTCCACGTAAGTGTAGCCGGAATACGGGAGCACACAAACAAGAACCGGGCAGCTGATCATTTCTCCGGTAGAGGTATCCAGATAACTCAGTTCTTTACCAGCAAAATCAATCTGAACACGGTCTCCTGCCTGATGCTCAAAGTGCATCGTGGCACCATTTAGTCGTTCGTGATCCTTGACATGGACACAAAATTGTACGTATTCATATCCATCAGGAACCTGCTCATGGTACTCTTCCCACAAAGTTTGTTTAGTGACCCCGGTTCGTTTTAACTCTTTCTGGTAATAGTCAAACCGGCTGCTCAGGTACTCGTATCTGGAATCTGGTTTTGACGCAGTATTGCCGTTATAAAACAACTTTGAAAGTTCAGCATCCGGAAGCCGGGATAGCTCGATCAGTGATTGAGTTGGAGGCAGCCTGCTAACATAAGCATCGACTGTATGACGGCTACATTGCATCACACGCGATATCTCACGCTTGGATCTTCCTTCTTCTAATAATTGTAAAATGCGTCGAATTTGTAACATCGTAATTGGTTTATTGGACATAGTATCTCGTTTTTAGAACAAGGTACTATTTGTTACAAATCCTCTCTCGTTAAGGTGGCGCTGTTTGTGCCGTATTGTCAGGCAGTAAACTACTTTTCTTTTGTCAAAAAATTACCTTTTAAAGCAAGTTTTACTGGCGCTGTTTGCAGCGTAATAGGTGGCGCTGTTTAATCCGTATTGGGTGGCGCAGTATGGAGCGTAATCTTCAAATTGGAACAGGAAATAATATTTGCAAAGATTAAAAAGAGGGTTATTTTATTTCCTACCCTTCGTTGTCGAATTTTCCTATATAATCCGAAATAATGACGTCTGTATGTTGAATTGCATGTTGAAAAAAAAAAACCACTTAGCGATTTCTCGTAAGTGGCTGATTTTAGGGCTCCCCTTACTACCGAAAGATGCAACCATTTCAATTCATTACTTAAAATTTAATGTTTTTTTAGGAGGGTGATTATAACTCATTTAAATTATGATCCAAAGTTTCATTTTGGCATTAAGAAAATTCGAAAAGAGAGACAGAATCA
>JAUZOX010000144.1 GCA_030706265.1 Bacteroidota bacterium
GGACTCTATCTGATACTGACCGGGTTGGGACGCTTTGTTGAAGAAGCTTACAGGGGCGAGGTACAGACCATGGTTGTATGGGGCCTCCGGATATATCAGTGGATCGCCATCGCATCCGTTATCTTGGGAATGGCAATGTCCATCATTCGGATAGATCATATCGAAATAACGCCCGGCTTTGGTTGGGACACATTGTTTGCGGCCCTTATAGGTGGATTGTTTATTGGTTGCGCGATGGGGGTTGATTTTCCTTTGTCTGACCGCAGGTTTTCAAGATTGGTTTGATCCGGTTACAATGAATTGGATCATCGGGTTGAGGTTGACTTAAAGGGAAGCGGTTTTTGTGTTCCGCGAATTCATTCAATTGTTTCCGGCATTCACCTGCCGGCAGGTAATCCGGTCTTCAATGTATCTGACAGAACGCATTGAGATACTTATCGATGTAATCCGCCTTGAACTTTGCTTTGTATTGCATGATGTATCTTGGATGCTCCAGGGCAATGATGTTTTTAAAGAAACCATACTCTTCATTTAGGGTGCGAAGGAATTTTTCATTCTTCCCGGTTCCAAAACAAAAGCAAATATCGGTCTCCATGCCAAGTGCTATTTGGGTTTTTATGTTCCCGACCATAAACTGAAAGACCTTTCCGGTCAGGGCTTTGCTGTCATAATAGTTGTAATTCTTTTCTTTCCCCTTACCGTCGTCTACTGTAAAGCCAAGAGGACATATCGAATTGATATAAAAATCATGATAAAATTTTTCGACTCCCCCGTAGGCTTCAATGACTTCATAGACAAATACCGATGAGGTTTCATGCGTTTCCCTGCCGGTGTATTTTAAACCGCATTCATGCGTCAGCCGTTTGGTATCGGTGAAAGGGATGCCGGTTACTCCCGCCCCGAACCGGCCCGGATTTATTCCCAGGATCAGATGCCGCGAATGATTGTCGTTATAGAATTTCCGATAAAAGGAGGACGCAACCTCCAGAATACGATCATCTTCCCTGAATGGATTCATGATGCGGATTCCTTCCGGCAATTCACCTTTGAAATCGAGCAACCGGTTGAATTCATTTATTCTGTCTGCCAATGTACCCATGCTATAAAATCATTAGAATCTAAAGGCCCTTTTTAAAAATGCCTGATCAATTTATATCGTGTATTTTGTTAATTCAATTTCTGCAGCAATCTTGTCGATAGTCAGTTTGATTATTTTATCCAGGTCGCTATTTTCGGAATAATCGGCCGGTGAAATAAAATCAGCCCTGTTTTGTTTGATCAGGAGTTTACAAACCTGTTTTGGGGAAAGCTTGTTATGTCTGGCTCTTATTTTTGGATTATAAACCGCAATTGCCGTTCCACCCTTGTATTTTATCATCTTCATCGCGGGAACGTCCGTTTCGCCATCCCCGATATAAATCATCTGGTGAAAGGATATCGGATATTCATTTTCAGCTTTGTGTTTATTGATTTCGGTATTGTCGTACGAATTATTGATCCCTTTTTTAATGCGGAAGAGGTATTGGGTCTTGTTGGTATAGTTGATGGCCAGGGCAGGCCAGGTAGCCACGCCGTTGGCATCGTATTTAAACCCTGAGGCAAAAATATTCGTGAAATGCTTTGCAATTTTAGTTCCCTTCACAAATTCACGTAAGCCCGAGGAGATGATATAATGCTCAACCTTGATGCCCTTATCCTGACCATATTTGTTGATCCGGTCGAAGTAATCTTCAACCCCTTCAAAAAAACGGATGGATTTGCCATAATTTTCAAAGTCTTTTTTCCTGATCGGCAAGTCTTTGCTCTGTGCCTTTTCCAGCATCAGTTCCATATAGGCCAGGATCTCATCCATATCGTTTACCCTGGCCCTATCCCCAACTTCAGTCCAAAAAGAGGCAGCATCAATTCCCAGAGAGGGAATAAAAGAATGCTCCTGCATATTTCCCGGAGCCAGTGTTCCGTCGAAATCATAAGCTATTGCGACTTTAACCGATTTTTTAGACATAATGCTGTTTCATTGATATGCTAAAATTAAACAAATCCGCGATTCAAAATGAAATGGATATGTTTGAAACGCACATTGCTGAAAACATAAACCCCGGATGGCACAAGTGTTCCTGGTTTTTAGTTCAAGTTTGAGCGTAGCGGTAACCTGGACTAAAAAATAACAGCCCTTGTGCCACTCAATAATCAAATCTTGTGACACTTAAATTACCAATGCCTTCTCAAATGCAGGGGCACATCTTGTAGACGCCCTTAAGCAGTTTGGGAATGTTTTAATAGCCAACATCCAACAGCTAATAGCCAATAGCTAATAGCCAACAGCCAATAGCCAATAGCCAATAGCCAACAGCCAATAGCCAACAGCCAATATCTTATTTAAGTTTCCAAACTGCCACACCCGCCGTGGGCAATTCCTTTGTCCCAATCAGAATTTGCGCATCATCCGGAATGTTCAGCTGATATTTTTTATCACCATAATTCACCCCTATGCCAAACCCATCACGGTATTCTACGGTCACCCCTTCAGGGTAATTTTCAACCGGAATATTCAAACGGTTATATAGCTTTTTAAGCACCTCCTTTTCAAGTAAGCCTTTGTTGCTGTCAACGCCGACATAAGTGACGGTGCCCTTGCCCAGCTTTCTGGTGATGACAGCCGGTTTCCCGGCATAAAATTCACCCTGGTAAGTTGCCCAAACCTCCGTTCCCGGTAGAGGTTTAAGTAATTCTCCCCACGTTTTCCATGCATAAGTCTTATTGTCCATTAAGACCGAATCCTGCGACTGAGGCATCGGCAGGTCGAATGACTCGATCTCCGATCCTATCAGATCATAGATCGGGGCAGCAAATTTCGCTTCCCACAGGTGCATCTCATGGTCCTTATGACCCGTTCTGCATGTGAGGACTAAATTTCCCCCGGCCTTAACATAGCTGGTGAGCTTATCGATCAGTGCCTTGTCAATTTGCTGATAGGCCGGAGCGATCAAAACCGGGTACTTCAAAAAGTCGGATGAATCTACAATAAAGTCAACCGGCGCTCCGAAAGATTTCAACGTGTTGTAATACTTACTAATGTGTCCCAGTGAGTTCCATTGATCTGTTTGTTTATTCATATCCATTCCCCAGATATTCTCATGGTTAAACAAGATCGCCGTCTTCCTGGCCAGATAACCGGAAGGGAGTTTTGTTCCGAGGGTGTAGTCCTTTCTTAGTAAGTTGACTTCCTGTATGAATTTTTGATATTCTAATCCGCCCGTCGTAGGTGTAACGCCATCCGTACCCACTATTCCATAATGGTATTGCTCATACCCTGTCAACGGCGCCCTGTAACGATACGTACAGACCAGTTTGCTTCCACCCGCAAATTGATGCCATAACCACAACCTGACGGCTCCCGGCAACGGTTGTGGATTAATGCGTCCCCAGTTTACCTGCCCAGGCTGCAACTCCATCACCCCATAATAGGGTGACAATGGCCTGAAAAAGTCATTCGACATTGCAATACGGTAAGGATCTCCCAGCCGGTATCCTTTAGGGCCGACACCCTGGTCTTCGCCATAGACCATATACCGGGTATAAGTCAGAAAATCAAGTTCCTTGCTCGCCCCGATATATCCGCACCCATAGGAAGGAATATAGTTTGATGTGATCCATTGACGCGGAGAGGCATATTTTTTGATTTCTCTGGCCTGGTCATCGAGGAATGAAGATGTTTCGGATGCCACAAAACGATAATGATCCAGTCGCTGGTTCAGGTTCATCCCCCATTGCTTGTGTTCAGGAATATTGATCTCTGAAAAATCAGAATAGGTCTGACTCCAGAACGAGGTTCCCCATGTCTTGTTGAGCGCATCGATGGTCCCATATCTATTCTTCAGCCAATCGCGAAAGCGTTGCTGGGCATCCGGATTATAGTCAAAATAGGATGTAGGTTCATTGTCAATCTGCCAACCCACAATCCTGGAATCTTTGCCATAATGTTTAGCCAGTTCGGCTACCATCTTCAGCGAATACTGCCTGTAATAATTGCTGGAAAAAGATGCAGCCTGACGCGATCCATGATCCTCCCTTACCCCGTTTTCATCAAGCAATAAAATCGAAGGGTGTTTCCTCACAAGCCAAACCGGGGGTGTGCAGGTCGACGTACACATAATCACTTTCAGGTTGTATTTGGCCGCCAGGGCCAATGCTTTATCCAACCATGCAAAATCGTATTTTCCCTCTTTGGGTTCCAGTTGCGCCCACGCGAATTCGGCAAAATGGGTAAACTCAAATCCCATTGCAGCCATATTCCTGAAATCTCGCTCCCACTGCGTTGAATCCCAGTGTTCCGGATAATAGTATACCCCGGTAGTAATCAACTGGCTTTGGGGAAAATAATCTGCTCTCTTTTGGGCATTCACGGTAACCGTAAATGCCAAAGACATCAAAAGCAATAGAAGATAAAGTTTTCGCATGGTGTTTAATTTTAATTCAAAAATACAATTATCATTTGAACTCAATACCACCTTTCGTTTATAATCTTAACCTGCAAAAGAACAACAATACTGATCCAATATATTTCCAAAGCGTAAAAGTCATTACAAACGAAGATTAATCCCAAATCACAATAGTCCAATATAATTTCTGTAATTTTGTACCTGTTTTGATGTAAGATGCATGGCATGAATAAACTAAAGGTTGTCGAAATTTTCTATTCCATTCAGGGTGAAGGAGCTAATACCGGTATGCCTGCAATCTTCATTCGTCTTTCGGGATGCAACCTGAATTGTTGGTATTGTGATACGGAATGGCACCAATTTACCGAAATGACGGTACGGGAGATCCTGGACCAAATCGGGCAATACCCCTGCCGCAACATCATCTGGACCGGAGGCGAGCCCACCCTGCAATTAACCGATGAGATCCTTGGACAATTCATCGGATATTATCACTGCATTGAAACCAATGGCACAAACCCGGTTCCCAATGGAATAAACTATATTTCATGCAGTCCGAAAGTAACGCCCCAACTGTTAAAAAAGAATTTTTCTTTTATCGACGAAATAAGATATCCGCTCAATAAGGGAGACAAACTGCCCGGCATTGAAGAGCTTCCGCCCGCTGACCATTACCTTGTCAGCCCCTTGTTCCTTGGCGTCGAAAACAAAAGGATGGAACTCAGCCAGGAAAATATAGATTTTTGTTTGGACTTCGTTAAAAACAATCCCGGATGGAAACTATCCATCCAACTTCACAAGCTACTGAATATTAAATAGGTCAATCGTTTTTTCACGCCCTCGGAAAGAAGAGGGTCTCTCCTTAACCAATATGACATCCTTTTTTATCAAGGTGGATTATCGTTTATTGATGCCGCCCCTGTGCTTGAGAAAAGACAAGCTATATTTTTAAAGATGCGGGTCATGTTTACGAGGTGTTCCGGACTTTTAAGACTGCTGTACAGAACAATATCAAAGTTTCACATACCTTTGTAGAAAATGGCATCATAAATGATAATATAAATACTATGAGAAAAATTAATGCAGGTCTGGTATTACTTTTATTAGTATCCGTTGCATTCTTAAGCGGTAAGAGTATTGACAAACGTGGGAAACTGATCGGGCAGCGAATAGCCGTATTTTATCCGAACGATTTTAATGCAGAAGCCAATTTACCGTCCCTGGCCTTAGTTAAAGAACCTGTTGTAACGGGCGATTTACCTTTAGGATGGACGATGTCTCCCTCTTTTTATCACAAAGGGAAAGAGACCTATGCCGTATTGCCGTTGGAAAAAGGAGTTAGCCTTTATGGAACCGGTGAAGTAACGGGCCCGTTATTGAGAAATGGAAAATCAATAGACCTATGGAACACGGATACTCCGGGTTATCAGAGAGCCGATGGGAAAAGACTGTACCATACCCATCCCTGGGTTTTGGGTGTTCGTCAGGATGGAACTTCATTCGGCATCATTGCTGATAACACCTGGAAACAGAAACTGATTCTGACTGATAGCATCCGTTTTATCTCTGAAGGACCCGCATTCAGGGTCATTGTGATTGAACGAAAGACGCCGCAGGAAGTAGTCATGGCATTGAGCGATTTGATAGGGAAAATGGAAATGCCACCGCTATGGAGCCTTGGTTACCAGCAATGCCGCTGGTCATATGAGCCGGAGTCAAGGGCAAAAGAAGTTGCCGATGGCTTTATTGAGCACAAAATCCCCTGTGATGTGATATGGTTTGACATCGATTACATGGACAAGTTCAAAATTTTCACCTTCAATAAGACCAAATACCCGGATCCCGCAGGCATGAATGACTATCTTCATCAAAGAGGGATGAAAGGGGTTTGGATGATCGATCCCGGCGTGAAGGTCGAAAATGGATATGACGTTTATGATCAGGGCACTAAACTGGACAATTGGGTAAAAGATTCAAAAGGAAAAGACTATACGGGTGAGGTATGGCCTGGTAAATGCGTGTTCCCCGATTTCACCCGGCCTCAGACCCGTGAATGGTGGTCAGGTTTATATAAAAAATTTATGGCCAATGGGATTGACGGCGTTTGGAATGATATGAACGATCCTTCTGTTTTCAATGTCCCGACCTGGACCATGCCCGAAGACAATGTCCACAGAGGTGGAGGCGGCTTGCCGCAGGGAAGTCATTTGCGTTATCACAACGTATATGGCATGTTGATGGTGAAAGCCACTATGGAGGGCATCCTGAAAGCAAATCCCGATAAAAGGCCGTTTGTATTATCACGTTCGGGTTATCTTGGAAGCCAGCGTTACAGTGCAACCTGGAC
>JAUZOX010000145.1 GCA_030706265.1 Bacteroidota bacterium
AAAAGATTTCTCGGCAATTACCGATATCCGGATACTCGAAAAACAAAAAGACATGGCCTTGCTGAACAAAAAGATGATCACCCAAGGATACTTACCCTCGCTTTCAGCCAATGGCCAATTCTATTACATGGCCATGCGCAATAAATTTGACATGTTCAGTGGCGACCTTACCAACAAATGGTTTGGTGCAGAACTGGTTGGGGTGAATTTAAGCATCCCCATCTTTGATGGTCTGGAAAAGAAAAACAAAATCAGCCAGGCCAGGATCGACGCCGACAAGGCAAAGATATCCATCGAAGATGCTAAAAAATATTATTCCATCGAATATGATGATGCTTATCGGAACCTGACCAACAGCAAGCAGATCGTTGATCGTCAAAGAAGCAATATTGCTCTTGCAGAGAAAGTATTTTCGATCACCAGTCAAAAATATCATGAAGGGATAGTCACCCTGTCTGATCTGCTGCGCGATGAATCCAGTCTCAACGACGCACAGGTCAGTTATTTAAACGCACTGTTCCAATACAAAACGGCTGAACTCAATATCATTAAATTAACCGGAAAACTTACCTCTTTATTAAACTAATTATCAATTCGCAAATATCACAACTGCTGTAAATATGAAAAAGATCATTATTATCATCGTCGGAATTGCTCTTTTGGGTTTGATGGCTTTTAAATTATACGAAAACAAAACCGTCATTAATGAAAAGAATAAAATTAATATAACCAAAAGTTTTAAGGTTACGGTAAGCACCCAGAAAGTCATGCGCAAAAACATGGATAAAACATTGACGCTGGTGGGTTCGGTCATCTCAAACCAGGAAACACAGATCCTGAGCCAGGCAGCCGGAGAAATTACGGCTTTAAATTTTAAGTTGGGTGACTTTAAAACCAAAGGAAGCGTTATTGCCCAGGTAGATAACAGGCTCAAGAAACTCGCGCTGGAAACGGCTCAGTTAAACTATGCAAAGCTTAAAGATGATTATTTGAAATACAAGAAGTTGTATGAAGGAAATGCTACATCCGAAGCACAATACCGGGAAATCAAATTTGCCTACGAAAACGCAGGTATCCAGGTCGAACAGGCTAAACAGCAGCTTGAATATTGCAAGGTAAAAGCGCCCTTCAGCGGTTACATTACTTCGAAGTCAATAGAATTAGGATCATATGTGAATGTGGCGAATCCAGTGGCATCCATAGTGGACATTTCAAAACTGAAAATAGCATTGAATGTTTCAGAATCCGATGCTTATGCTCTAAAACTGGGCAAAACAGCAGAAGTCACCACAGCCCAGTATCCTGACGTGACTTACAAAGGAACCATCACTTACATCAGTCCCAAATCAGACAAAACGCATGACTATCCCATCGAAATCTCGATAGAAAACATCAAGAAGTTCCCTCTAAAAGCAGGGACCTTTGTAAACGTAAACATTGAACTGAAGAACCCAACCGTTCCTCTTGTGATTCCACGCGAAGCGTTGGTCGGAAGTTTAAGTGAAGCTTCGGTTTATGTCTATGAAAATGGGGTTGCAAATCAGCGCAAAGTCACTATCGGACGTGACTATAACAACTACCTCGAAGTCTTGGACGGACTTAAAGAAAACGAGTTGGTGATCACCAATGGCCAGATTAACATTACAGACAAATCCAAAGTAGAATTAGTTAAATAAAGAAAGCCTCATGTCAATCATTGATGTTTCAATAAAGAGACCACTTTTAATCATAGTAATATTTACCGTTTTAACCTTACTGGGATTTGTCAGTTACTCCCTTCTGAATGTCAACCTGACCCCAAAGATGGATATTCCGGTATTGAGTATCGTCACGACATACCCGGGTGCGGCTGCCACAGAAGTGGAGAATTCGGTAACCAAAAAAATTGAAGACGCCTTATCTTCTCTCGAAAACTTAAAGACCATCCGTTCTATTTCACAGGAAGGAGTATCGATCGTTACAATTGAACTGAACAGCGATGCCAATTCAGACATAGCGTCACAGGATGCACAGCGAAAAATAAATGCCATCCTCTACACTTTGCCCAGTGATGTAAAAAGCCCTTCAATCAATAAATTTTCGATGGATGACATGCCTATCATGAGGATTGGGGCCACATCCAATATGCCTTCGACCAAGTTTTATAAATTCGTCGAAGACAAAGTCCAGGCACGGCTATCAAAATTAGCCGGAGTAGGACAGATCAGCCTCATGGGCGGCAACAAACGGGAGATCGAGGTTAACGTTATACAAGACAAGCTGAAAGCTTACAATGTCTCCATTATGCAGGTGTTGAATGCGGTAAGAACCTCTAATCAGGATTTTCCGACCGGTAAAATCGAAAACATTCAAAACACCTATTCTATCCGTTTGGCTGCTAAATATGGCTCGTTGGATCAGCTCGCAAACACTGTCATATCGATCGCACCGGATGGTGGAAAGATCAGGTTGTGCGATGTGGCCAACATCCAGGATGGCATGGCCGAACAAGATCAGATCACCAGGGCAAATATGCAGAATTCCATAGGAATTCAAATCATGAAACAAACGGATGCCAATACGATCGTCGTTTCTGATCTGGTTAAAAAAGAATTGGCTAGCATCGAGAAAGAATATGCCAACGACAAGATTAAGTTCGAAATTTCAGCCGATAGTTCTATATACACCAAGGCCTCTGTCAATGCGGTGGTTTTTGATTTGATCCTCGCCATCATCATTGTGTCGCTGGTTTGTTTTGCCTTCCTGCACAGCCTTCGAAATGCCATCATCATCATGATTGCCGTGCCGTTATCCATTATTCCTGCGTTTATCGTGTTGTATGTAAAAGGGTATTCGCTCAACATCATGTCATTAATGGCCTTGTCGCTCGTTGTCGGGATTCTGGTCGATGACTCAATCGTGGTCATCGAAAACATGTATCGCTACATGGAAATGGGTCGGACCAAGGTTCAGGCGGCCCTTGAGGGATGCAAGCAAATCATGTTTACGGCTGTCGCCATCACAATGGTAATCGTCGTTGTATTCCTTCCTTTGGCCATTGCTTCCGGTTTGATTGGAAACATGTTGCGTGAGTTTGCAATGCCCATCATCGTTGCGACACTGACCAGTTTATTGGTATCCTTCACCTTTACACCAATGCTGGTATCGCGTTTCGGAAAGTTACAGGACATCAACAAAGCTACTATAGGCATGAGACTCTCACGCCAGTTTGAAAGCATCTTCAACAGTCTGAAAACAGCATATGGACGGATTCTCGAAAAAGGTTTCCACCATAAACGAATCATCCTGGCGGTTACGATCGTGTTGCTGTTTGGAACAATTTCGTTGCTTCCGTCCGGATTCATCGGTGTTGCCTTTATGCCCAACACCGACCAGGGCGAGTTTGTCGTCACCCTTGAAATGGCACCACAAACCACGGTTCATCAAAACAACCTAACCACACAAAAAGTAGAGCAGATGCTGACAAAGCATCCTGAAATCGTAAAAACATTTACGACTATAGGAGCCTCTACTTCAATGATACCCACAGCAGGTACGGGCAGAAACAACGTCAGCCAGATCAATGTGATCATGGTCGACAAAAAAGACCGTGAGATCAGTGTCGAAGACTTTTCGCAACAGGTAAAAGCTGAGATATCCGAAATACCGGGATTGAAAGTAACCGTAAGTCCAACCACACTAACCGGTAATGCAAGTTCTGCCCCGATTCAGATTGTGGTTAAAGGAGCTGACCTGAAAAGTGTTCAGAATGCTGCTGCCATGGTTAAAGACCTGGTTAAAAACACCCCGGGAACATCCGATGTCAAATATTCTATCGATGATCCCAAACCGGAAGTACAGGTCCATCTTAACAGGGATAAAATGGATGAATTGGGTCTGAATGTAGCGGAAGTGGGTCTCACAATGCGTACGGCTCTTGCCGGAAACACGGATTGCAAGTACACGGACGGAGATTATGATTACGACATCAATGTCGAATTAAACGACTTTAATAAATCCAACATTGATGACATCTCTCGATTGACTTTTGTCAATAACCGCGGAGAGGGAATTGAATTAAAGCAATTTGCGGATGTGACACAAGCCTTGGGGCCAAGTATGCTCGAACGTTACAACCGTATTACTTCAATAACGGTAACGAGTAATGTTGTCGGCAGGCCAAGCGGTACTGTGGGCAACGAGATAAAAGATAAACTGGCAAACAAAGTTCCACAAGGAATTTCGATCACCTATTCCGGAATGATGCAGCAGCAATCCGATGCATTCGGAAGTCTTGGTTTTGCATTGCTGGCCGCCATTCTCCTTGTTTATCTGATCATGGTTGCATTATACGATTCACTCTTATATCCTTTCGTGGTATTGTTCTCAATCCCGATGGCTATTGTCGGAGCCCTCCTTGCCCTGGCATTAACCATGAACAGCCTGAACATATTTACGATCATCGGGCTCATCACGCTGATTGGTCTTGTTGCCAAAAATGCCATCTTGCTGGTCGACTTTGCCAACCACATGAAGGCTGAAGGCATGGGCGTTGAGGCCGCATTAATAGAAGCCGGAAGAGAAAGGTTAAGACCTATTCTGATGACGACTCTTGCAATGGTATTCGGGATGTTACCCATCGCCATTGCTTCAGGCGCCGGCGCTGAAATTAAGAACGGGATGGGCTGGGTCATCATTGGGGGTCTTATAAGCTCCCTCCTGCTGACGCTGATCGTCGTACCGATTGTATACCTGATTGCAGAAAAGATCAAGGTTCGATTTGCAAGAATGCGTAAAAAGGAGGTAGTTGCAGTTCCGGTTAAATCGGTATAAGAAATCAGGATCATTTCATTTGCCGCTAAGGTAATTTTAAAAAGAGGATATCTCAAAAGTTCGGGATATCCTCTTTTTTAATTATCAATTCATTACAATATAAAGGCATTCTTAAAAATTGATTCTATTGACCTAAAATCACTAATGCACTTTTAATATAAATGGCTGATCCATATTCCGTAATATCCTATTACAGAAAGTAACACAAAATAGTACAGCACGTTTCCATTTCATGCTTCGAACGTAGGAAAGCAGGAGCCACGGACTTCTAAAACATCTCTTGCATTCCTGTTATTCATGTTGTAGATACAACCCTTTAATATGCCCCACGTATTCCGTGAGAAACGCCGTTTATTTGTAATCAATACCTTATCGGCACAGGGTTTCAGGATATTTATGAAATCAAAATCAACTTTTAGCCTTTAAATTCATTATATTTGACATTATGAACTTAAACCTTTCCTATTATGGCCGGAAGAACTTTTGTCGAAAAAATTTTCAACGCAAAGCAGGGAAGCATTGTTTTTGCTCATCCGGATATTGTCCTATCACATGATAATTCATCAAGCATCATCAACACCTTTCTTAAGATGGGTGGAACCGTGGTAAAAGATCCCTCGCAGGTAATGATAACCCTTGATCACAATGCCCCCCCTACCGATTCAAAATTGGCAAACGATTATCAGAAAATCCGCGACTTTGTAAAGACACAGCACATCAACCGTTTTCATGATGTCGGGCACGGTATCTGCCATCAGCTCATGGCGTTGTATGCCCTTCCCGGCATGATTGTAGTTGGCAGTGACAGCCATACCACTACGGCCGGGGCATTCAATTCGTTTGCTGCCGGCATCGACAGGACCGAAACAGCAGGGCTCTGGGTGCAGGGCGAGACCTGGTTCAGGGTTCCGGAATCCATTAAGATCACTTTAAATGGCCGGCTTCCAAAAGATGTATATGCCAAGGACCTGGCGTTATGGATCATCGGGATGATCGGTTCCGATGGTGCCGACTACAAATCAGTTGAGTTTCATGGAGATGGCATTGATACGCTTGGCATTGATGAAAGGATGACATTGTGCAATCTGGCTTCTGAAATGGGGGCCAAGAATGCCGTATTCCCCGCAGATCGTGTACTTCAGAAGTTTCTGAACAAATCTTTAAAAGGTGTTTGGGCCGATTCTGATGCCGTCTATTGCAAAGAGTTTGAAATAGACCTGGAAAAGATTTTTCCCGTTATTGCCGTCCCCCATCATGTCGACAATGTAAAAGCCGTTTCAGAAGTAAGAGGCACCGCCATCCAGCAATCATTGATCGGAACCTGCACCAATGGCCGGTTGGAAGATTTGCGAATAGCCGCTTCTATCCTTAAAGGCCACATGATTCCCAATGGATTTCAAATGCACATCATTCCTGCTTCAAGAGAGATTTACCAGCAGGCAATGCATGAAGGGCTGATCGACATATTTCTGGATGCAGGAGCAAATGTATTGATGCCCTCATGCGGGCCTTGTCTTGGAACCGGACAAGGTATCCCGGCCGATAATATCAACGTCATCTCCACCGCCAATCGTAACTTTAAAGGACGCATGGGCAACCCGACTGCTAAAATCTTTTTAGCTTCCCCGGCAGTTGTGGCCTGGTCCTCGATCAATGGGATGATTACCGATCCGCGTGAAAAGAAATCAGAAGACATCTACCCCTATCAGAAAGAACAAAGCGCAACCATATACATCAAAGCCGGCGAGGACAGATTGTATGATGACGTCTGGAATTATGCTGACGTGGATAATCTGAATACGGATCAGATGTTTGCGGGCAACCTCACCTATACCATCAACAGTTCTGAAGGTGACAAGATCCTCCCCTACCTATTCAAAGGCTTCGACGACAACTTTGCATCGAGGGTCAAACCCGATCAGATCATCATTGCAGGAACCAATTTTGGTTGCGGCAGTTCACGTGAA
>JAUZOX010000146.1 GCA_030706265.1 Bacteroidota bacterium
CTTGGATTATATGCCATTAAAAGCGAGATGGAGGACCTGGCGTTGAAGTTTACCGAACCCGAAATATACGGTGCAATCGTAACGAAACTTCAGGAGTCGTCGGTTGAAAGAACCCGCTTTATCAATCAATTTATTGCTCCGATACGAAAAGTGCTTAATGAGCAGGGAATAAAGGCGGATATTTATGGACGGGAGAAATCTGTCTATTCCATACTGAAAAAGATGCGTGAAAAGGAAATTCCCTTTGAAGAAGTTTACGACATCTTTGCCATCAGGATTGTCATAGAATCGGAGCTTGCAAATGAAAAATTTGACTGTTGGAAAGTTTATTCTATCGTAACCGATCATTATTCTCCAAAGCAAAACCGGTTGCGCGACTGGATATCCACTCCCAAAGCCAATGGCTATGAATCACTGCACGTGACGGTTATGAGCCAGACAGGCCAATGGGTCGAAGTTCAGATCAGGACGCAGCGGATGCATGCAATAGCAGAGAAAGGGATTGCAGCCCATTGGAAATATAAGGAAAAAGTTTCGGGGGCTGATACCGGTTTAGACCGATGGCTGATCCGTATCGGAGAGTTGCTTGCTAATTCAGAATATGAACCATTGGCTTTCCTGGATGAATTCAAGCTTAATCTTTTTGCAGACGAAATATTTGTTTTTACGCCCAAGGGCGAGATGCGTACCCTTCCTGCAAATGCGACAGCATTGGATTTTGCATATAGTATTCACACCGAAGTAGGAAACAAGTGCATTGGCGCCAAGGTTAACCATAAATTGGTCCCATTAAACACCAGACTAAAGAATGGCGATCAGATTGAAGTGATCACTTCAAAAATGCAGCGTCCTAAGGAAGAATGGTTCGACTATCTGGTCACGGCAAGGGCTAAAACCATTCTTAGAAACTCAATAAAAGATTATAAAAAGGAGTTTTTATACCAGGGGAAAGAATTGTTGGAAAACATGTGCAGGGAGCTGGACATCGAACCTGGCCGAGTGATCGAGTCACAATTACAGGAGTTTTTGCATATTCCAAGCCAGATCGAATTCTATTATAAGATTGCCAAGGGAGAAATCGGGCTTAAAGAGATTCGTCAATGTGTTGGTCATGCCGAAAGGCAGGGATGGTTAAAGGGGATCAGGTTGCCATTTACCCGTTCACGTAATGTGACGAACAATACAAACAAGGGTGGGGAGAGTACACATCCGGCAGAAAATGTCGCGGAGGAAGAATTTAAGCCCGGATATGAAGTCGCTAAGTGTTGTTCCCCGATACCCGGTGACGATGTTGTGGGATTTCATATCAATGATAAGATCATCATTCACAGGACAAGTTGTACCGAAGCGTTGAGTCTGGCATCACGCTACGGTGATAAGATCGAAACAATCGACTGGAGCCGGCTGGAATCTAATACCTTTGTCTGCGGTTTAAACATAACCGGTATCGATGCACCGGGTTTGATCTATGATATCGGGAGGGTGATTACGGATCAGTTCCATCTCAATATTAAATCATTCCATTTGGATAGCAACGGAGAAGTTTATGAGGCGTGGGTAGTAATTTATATTGCAAATACCGATACACTGGTCGATTTGATTTTTTCACTGAAGAAGATCGGAGGGATAGAACGGATCAATCGGATAACTCATTTGCAGGATTTGAAATTTTTTATGTAAAATTTTACTAAAAAAGCAATAATCATGAATTTGATTAATAACTTAGTACTTTTATTTATACCAATTTCGAATAAGCAAAAAAATATTTATCTTTATGCAAAAAAAGACTGTAATGAAAGAAATTGATAAAATCGGTTTTGAAACAGTAAAAAAGATATTTACCGAGTACCTTGAAAATCACGGACACCGTAAAACTCCTGAGAGGTTTACTATTCTGAAGGAAATCTATTCTACAGATGGGCACTTCGATATTGAGACATTGTACATACAAATGAAGAACAACAAGTACAGGGTCAGCCGCGCTACCTTGTACAATACCATCGAACTGTTGCTCAGTTGTAACCTGGTGACTAAACATCAGTTTGGAAATAACTGCGCCCAGTTTGAACGATCATATAAATTTAAACAACACGATCATTTTGTGGATCTTGAAACCGGGACGGTACTTGAGTTTTGTGATCCACGACTGCATGACATCCAGCTTGCAGCTGAAAAAGCATTAAATGTAACTATAACTTCTCACTCGCTTACTTTTTTTGGAACAAAGAATGCTGCAGAAGTTGAAAAAGATAAAAAAAGCAATTAGCGAATTACAAATTAATTATGAAAGTCGATGTTTTATTAGGCCTCCAATGGGGAGATGAAGGGAAAGGAAAGATTGTTGACGTCCTTTCGGCAAATTATGATATCATTGCACGTTTCCAGGGAGGCCCCAATGCGGGACATACTTTGGAGATGGATGGTTTTAAGCATGTGCTGCATACGATACCCTCCGGAATATTCCATTCGGATACCTTAAATGTAATTGGTAACGGGGTCATAATAGACCCCTTTATTCTGAAAAAAGAAATCGGATTATTAAAAGGAAGAGGCATCAATCCGTTTGACAACCTCGTAGTTTCAAAACGTGCGCATCTTATCTTACCCTCGCATAGATTGCTCGATGCCGTGAACGAAAAATCACGTGGCAACGAGAAAATCGGCTCCACCCTCAAAGGCATCGGTCCGACCTATACCGACAAGACGGCGCGTAACGGTATCAGAATCGGTGACATCTTTGCTCCTGACTTTAGGGATCGTTACAACCACTTAAAGGATTTGCATCTGAAAACTGCAACTTCGACCGGTATCGATCCAACCCAGTTTTCTATTGATGGTGCTTCGTTCGAGGAATACGAACGCCAATGGTTCGAAGCCATCGAAACTGTAAAACTGATTAAGCAGGTTGACAGCGAATATCTGATCAATGAAGCATTGAAAGAAGGAAAAAGCGTTTTGGCCGAAGGGGCCCAGGGAACATTGCTGGATGTCGACTTTGGTTCATATCCTTACGTTACTTCATCCAGTACTATATCTGCTGGAGTTTGTACGGGTTTAGGCGTTTCTCCCAATAAAATAGGTAAGATAATAGGCGTTTTCAAGGCCTATTGCACCCGTGTTGGAAGTGGCCCTTTCCCAACTGAACAAATCAACGCTGACGGTGAACAAATGCGGGATCTTGGCCATGAGTTTGGCGCAACTACAGGACGGGCCCGTCGTTGCGGTTGGCTGGATATACCTGCCCTCAACTATTCGGTGATGATAAATGGCGTTACCGAATTGGTGATCATGAAAGCAGATGTGCTGAGTTGTTTTGATAAGATTAAAGTTTGTACCGCGTATAAATTTGAAGATCAGTTGACAGATAAACTCAGCTACGAAGCCGTTCAGGCGGAAGTGACACCCGTTTATGAAGAATTTGAAGGCTGGAAGAGCGATCTGACCAAAGCTAAGACAGAAAGTGCACTTCCGGATAGCTTCATCAACTATATCAAGTATATTGAAAAACAAACCGGTGTGGGTATCAGCATGGTATCGGTTGGCCCTGACCGGCTTCAGACAATTGAACGGTAATCAATTTATCGACTTGTATTTCATTAAAAAAGGAGTTCTGATTCAGAACTCCTTTTTTAATGAAATATAATAGTTTAGGCGAACTTTAGAGTTTCCGTTTTACTTCGATTTGGTCATATCCTTCAATGATGTCGCCAATCTTAATGTCATCAAATTTGGAGATATTCAAACCGCATTCATAGCCGACAGAAACTTCTTTTACGTCATCCTTAAATCGTTTTAGTTGTCCAAGTGTACCGGTGTGAACTACGATACCATCTCTAATGACCCTGATCTTAGAGTTGCGGGTGATTTTACCGTCCAGTACCATACACCCTGCGATCTTCCCTACCTTGGTGATATTGAAGATTTCGCGAACCTCGATGTTACAGGTGATCTTTTCTTCGATTTCAGGGGCAAGCATACCTTCGATAGCCGATTTGATTTCATCGATAGCCGTGTAGATGATAGAATACAGACGGATATCGATTTCTTCCTGCTCGGCAAGTTTGCGGGCGCCTGCAGATGGACGGACCTGGAATCCGATAATGATGGCGTTTGATGCAGAAGCCAGCATTACATCCGACTCACTGATCTGTCCCACCGACTTATGAATAACATTAACCTGTACTTCCTGGTTGCCAAGTTTGAGCATTGAATCGGACAACGCTTCAACCGAGCCGTCCACATCTCCCTTAACAATGATGTTCAATTCTTTGAAGTCTCCAATTGCAATGCGTCGGCCAATTTCTGCAAGGGTAATGTGTTTTTGGGTACGCAGACCCTGTTCACGTTGCAGCTGCAACCGGCGGTTGGCAATATTCTTTGACTCACGTTCGTCGGGCATTACATTAAAAATATCACCCGCCTGAGGAGCTCCGTTCAACCCAAGCAAAAGGACAGGAACAGATGGTCCTGCTTCTGTTACAAGCTGATTACGCTCATTATACATTGCTTTGACTTTTCCAACTGTTGAACCGGCAAGAACGATATCTCCCATTCTCAGTGTCCCGTCCTGAACGAGCACTTTTGCAACATAGCCTCTTCCCTTATCCAATGATGATTCGATGACCGAACCTACGGCAGGACGCGAGGGGTTCGCTTTCAGTTCCAGAAGCTCTGCTTCGAGGAGGACCTTCTCGAGTAGTTTATCTACATTAAGTCCTTTTTTAGCCGATATTTCCTGGCTCTGATATTTACCACCCCAGTCTTCAACCAGGATATTCATCTTGGCCAGGCCCTCTTTAATTTTTTCGGGCTGGGCGTTGGGCTTGTCGACTTTATTGATGGCGAAAACAATCGGAACACCTGCAGCCTGTGCATGGTTGATTGCTTCTATTGTTTGAGGCATTATCGAGTCGTCGGCTGCTATTACGATAATAACAACGTCTGTAATTTTTGCACCACGGGCACGCATTGCTGTAAATGCTTCGTGACCGGGCGTATCCAGAAAAGTGATTTTCTTGCCGTTTTCCAGTTTTACCTCGTAAGCACCAATGTGTTGTGTGATACCACCGGCCTCACCGGCAATTACGTTTGAACTGCGGATATAATCGAGCAGTGAAGTTTTTCCGTGATCGACATGACCCATAACGGTCACAACCGGATTACGCGGAAAACGTGCTTCTGTATTGTCTACTTGTTCCTCTGCTATATGGCTGATTGCTTCCTGTACGTCAACGCTTACAAACTCAACCTGATATCCGAATTCATCGGCCACCAGTACCAGTGTTTCTGCATCGAGACGTTGATTGATCGACACAAATATACCCAGCGACATGCAGGTAGAAATTACCTCAACGACAGGGACATTCATCATCGACGCCAGTTCATTTGCGGTTACAAACTCCGTGACTTTTAGGGTGCTCTTTTCTTCGTCCATACGTGATTGATCATCCTGCATTTGTTGATGGATGAGGTGACGTTTTTCACGACGGTGTTTCGAAGCTTTTGACTTTCCGGCACCACTTAGGCGTTGCAGCGTTTCATTTATCTGATGCTGGATTTCTTCCTCGGTCAATTCGACCTTAGGTTGTTCCTTGCGTTGATCACGTGATTGGAAACGACCGCCTGACTTGGGACGATTCTGCTGATTGGCGTTATGAGATGCCCTCCCGGTTGCTCCGGGTCTGGGGCCACCGTGTTGACCTCCCTGTTGAGCGCCCGCTTGACCACCTTGTTGTGGCCCTCTCTGTGCACCTTGTTGACCGGGTTGCTGGGCTCCGCGTTGTTGGCCTTGTTGGAAGCCACCTCGTTGTCCACCCTGAGCCGGACCTTGTTGTCCGGGCCGTTGGGGCTGTGCAGGGGCTGCCGGCCGGGGGCCTTGACCTTGGGCGCCACCTTGCGGTAAGGGATTGCCTTCGGCGTCTTTCTTGATACGTTTACGTTTCTTCTTTTTGCCTTTGTTAGCGCTTTCATCAGAAGACGAAGCAACCGGTTTCTTGACCTCGGGTTTCCTGGTCTCGGGAAGCACGATGGAACCAAGAATGGTTGGGCCTTCAAGCTTTTTAACTTCAGCTTTTATGTAATTGGGCAGCTGTTCAACCGAAACATCACCTGAGAGAGCATCGGCCAATTCGTCGGCATTGCTGGGACGTTGTAATTCTGATGAAACTTCGTCGGTTGCTATCGGTTTGGGCTCTTGTTTTGACTCTGCCTGTTTATGTATACGAAGATGTTCTTCTCTGAGTTTCTTTTTTTCTTCCCTGGATTTACGTTCAGGTTTGGTTTTGAAGTTCATAGCATCCAGATCCATTTTCCCTAATACCTTGATGGTCGAATCGGTGTGTTCTGTCGTTTCGGGTTGGGGTGTTTCTTTCTGCAGTTTTGGCTGAGCCTTTTCTGTGGGTTGTTCAGGTCTTGGAGCTAAATGTTCTTTTTCCGGCTGAATAGTTTCAGCAGGTTGTTTCGGCGTTTCCTGAACCGGAACCTGCTTTTGAACAGGTAGTGCTTTCTCTTCAACGGGTTTTGAGATTGGCTCAGTTACTTTTGCGGGCTCCGGGATATTCTGAGATACAGGAGCGGATGTTACTACTGGAGAGGGAGGTGGAACAGGAACGGGTTCCTGGGCTTTTTTTACTTCCGCAACAGGGGTGGGTTGTTGAACAGGTTCAGCTGGCTTGGCGATCTCTGCAGCCGGTGTGAGGGAAACGGCTGGAGCTTTTACTGGTTCCGGTTGAGGTTTCTCAATAATGGCAGGAGTTGGAATAGCTGGTTCA
>JAUZOX010000147.1 GCA_030706265.1 Bacteroidota bacterium
TCCGACAAAATCCAAATACTGTACTTTTGACTGTATCTACTGTGAATGCGGATGGACCCACTCTGATCAAAAGATCAAGGCGAAACTTTATACGCGGGAACAAATTAAAAATGCAATGCTCAAACGTTTTCCGGAACTCGTGCAAAAAGGGATTATCCCCGACAGCATTACTTTTGCCGGTAACGGAGAACCAACAATACACCCCGATTTTGCAGGAATAACGGATGACGTCATCCAAATGAGAGACCGGTTTATTCCACAGGCCAAAATAGCCATTCTTTCAAATGCCAGTCTGCTTTATAAGCCTCAGGTGAAAGAGGCGTTACTCAGGATAGATAATTGTATCCTTAAGCTTGACGCTGGTTCTGAGGAAATGTATAACCGGATTAATCGGCCGGCTGAACGATTTAAGTTTTCAGATGTTGTGGACCAGTTGATATCCTTTAATGGTAAACTGAAGATTCAAACCTTGCTGTTAAGGGGGGAATACGAGGGTGAAAAAATCGACAATACTTCCGATTACGAAATCGGTTTATGGTTGGGACACCTGAAGAAGATCAAGCCCGAAAAGGTGATGATCTATTGCATTGATCGTGCAACTCCGGCCCGGAATCTTGAAAAAATTTCCGTCGAGGAAATGGAAACCATTGCGGAAAAAGTCAGGGCATCGGGCTTCAAGGCTGAGGTCTACTCATAGCCATCCGATATCCCTGAAAAATACCGTTGCACCGGTATTGCCATTTTATGATGCATAATACTGAAGAGCATGCTGGAATATGATGCAAAAGTTCTGTTGGCCTTTGGTGAAACCATCAGTGGTAATGAGGAGATCTATGCCTGGCTGGTAGAGAACTATAAAGAACTTGCGGCCCTTTCGGCTTCAATCCGCGGCAGCACCGAGGCATTTGAATGGCTTCTCAACAACGGTTATGCCCATCTTGCGGCGTTAGACAGTGCCATTGACCTGAAAACGGAGGCGTATAACTGGCTCGTTAAAAACGGATATTCGTTGTTGGCCACTTTCGCGGATGCATGCGACCATAAGGAAGAAGCCATTCACTGGTTGAGAGAAAACAATCTCACGATTTTTCTTCATTTGGCAGCAAAGATCAATGGATTTAGAGATAACCAGGTCTTTGACGTGCATAAAATCCATTTTTGAAATTATTTTATCCCGGCTTGGTTTCCCTCAATGGGAACCCTTACCAAAATGAAAAATAATTCCAAAAATGAGAAATTTGTGTCATAATAAAACATTTTCAGCGTTTTTGACTTATCTTTATGTTGAAAATCATGTTTTATGACTCCTTTCAAAATTTTTGTTGTTGAAGACGACAAGTGGTACGGTGAGCTTTTACAACACCACCTCTCTTTAAATCCCGAATACGAAATTGAACTTTTCGAGTCTGGCAGCGATTTATTGAAAAATATATATAAGAAACCCTCTGTCATCACCCTTGACTACTCCTTACCCGATATCAAAGGAGTCGCACTGTTAAAGCGGATCCGGGAACATCACCCCGATATTCCCATCGTCATGATTTCGGGACAGGAAGATATTTCAACGGCCATCTCGCTTTTAAAGGAAGGTGCATATGATTATATCGTAAAAAACGAAGAGACCAAGGACCGCTTATGGCGGACCATGAAAAATATCAGGGACAGCCTGGCCCTGAAAAACGAAAACATCCTGTTAAAAGAGGAGCTAACTAAGAAATACGAAATCAGCAATACGATTATCGGCAACAGCCCCGCTATTCGACAGGTCTTTACACTCATCGAAAAGGCAGCCAATACCAATATTTCGGTTTCGGTCACCGGAGAAACGGGGACCGGAAAAGAGCTTGTTGCACGAGCTGTGCACTATAATTCCGCCAGATCCAAATATCCCTTTGTGGCCATTAACGTAGGGGCGATCCCGAGAGACTTGATCGAAAGCGAGCTATTCGGTCACGAAAAAGGGTCCTTCACCGGTGCCAATTCCCGCCGGATCGGAAAATTTGAAGAGGCAAACAAGGGAACTATCTTCCTGGACGAAATCTGTGAGTTGGATTTCAATCTGCAGAGTAAAATTTTACGCGTCCTGCAGGAAAAAGAAATAACCCGGATTGGAAGCAATACCCCCATCAAAATCGACTCCAGGGTCATTGTAGCCACGCACCGCAATCTGGCAGAAGAAACCAAGAATGGCAATTTCAGAGAAGACCTTTATTACCGCCTGCTTGGATTGCCGATCAAATTACCTCCACTTCGCGAACGTGGAAACGACATCCTGTTACTGACCAAGTATTTTGCAGATGCATTCAGCCTTGAAAACAACACGCAGGTCGTATCCTTTACCGCTGCTGCCCAAAGAAAGTTACTCGAATACGCGTGGCCCGGCAATGTCAGACAACTGAAAGCCATCGTAGAACTTGCCATCACCATGAGCAATGACGCCGTCATCGATGCTGACGATATTGTGTTTGATGATATCCGTACCGTTGCAAACTTTTTCTCCGATGACCTGAGCCTGGACGATTATATCTATAAGATCATCGATTATTACCTGGAAAAGAATGATCAAAATGTGGTGGAGGTCGCCAATTCCCTGAGAATTGGCAAGTCAACCATCTATCGCATGTTCAAGCGCTTTCCCGAGCTGAAGAAATAGGATCAGAGGACATAAAAAAGAAATGGGGCCTTGTGAGCCCCATTTTATTTTATGTTTATAACGACATTCTCAACGTATTGATTTCATGTTGCTCCAAAGGCCGCCACTTCCCGCGGGGAAGATCTTTCTTCGTCAGATTGGCAAAGACAACACGATCCAGTTTTTCAACATCATAGCCCAACGACTCAAAGATTCTGCGAACTACCCGGTTTTGTCCGGAGTGAATTTCAATTCCAATCTCTTTCTTATCATCGTTGACATAGGCAATCTCATCAACCGCAATGGGCTCATCTTCAAGCTTCACACCTCCGGCGATGGTCAGCATGTCGTTTTTGGTCAGTGCTTTGTCAAGCGTCACATGATATACCTTGCGAACGCCATATTTGGGATGCGTCAATTTTTTGGCCAGATCACCGTCATTGGTGAACAGCAATAGTCCCGTTGTGTTCCGGTCCAACCGGCCTACAGGGTATATCCGTTCACGACAGGCGTTTGTCAACAAAGCCATTACGGTTTTACGATCGTACGGATCATCACTGGTCGTGATATATCCCTTGGGCTTATTTAACAAGATGTATCGTGATATTTCCTTGCTGAGGGTAACATCCCCTATCTGAACTTTATCCGACGGAAGCACTTTTGAGCCCAATTCCGAAACCACAACGCCATTTACCTTTACGGCACCGGCAGAAATCAGGGTATCGGCTTCACGACGTGAACAATAACCACAATTCGAAATATACTTGTTTAAACGTAATTCTTTGTTCTTATCAAAAGGCTCTACTTTGTCTGAATCAAATTGACGTTTGGGCCTTTCTGAAAAGTCTTTGCGTGGCCGTTCGAACGGTTTGTTCCGGTCGCCTCTTTCTGTAAAGGGCTTGCGGAAAGGGCGCTCTCCCGGTTCTCCCGTACTCCGCCCTGATCTGAATGGTTTTTCGGATGAATTCTCATCCTGCCTTTCAAACCTGTTACGGCGTGGTTTATAATCCGAATCGTGATATGGTTTTTCCGCTCCCTTGAATGGACGATCACTTGAATCGCCAAATGTTTTCTCAGTACGGCCACGATAGGGTTTTTCATTTGATTCCTTTAAAGGTTTCTCCTTCCTGCCAAAAGGACGTCCTGATGTTTCGTCTTCGTCCCTGTTGGACCGACCCCTATAAGGTCTTTCATGTGAATCGCCAAAAGATCTTTCAGATCTGCCTCTGTACGGTCTTTCGCTGCTTTTCTCAGAAGTCTTCTCCCCCCTGCCATAGGGGCGATTTGATGTATCCCGTGATGGTCGGTCTTCTCTTCCTCCATAGGGTCTTTCATGTGAGTCGCCAAAAGATCTTTCAGATCTGCCTCTGTACGGTCTTTCGCTGCTTTCCTCAGAAGTCTTCTCCCTCCTGCCATAGGAGCGATTTGATGTATCCCGTGATGGTCGGTCTTCTCTTCCGCGAAAAGGCCTTTCATGCGAATCGCTTTTGGCTTCGCCAGGCTTATCAGATTTAGGATAAGGTCTTGAACTTTTATCGAAAGGTTTGTTGTATGATCTGTTGAATGGTCGGTCTTCTCTTCTTCCAGAGCGTCCCCCTCCAAATGATCCGGAACGACTTGCATCATCCTCTCTTTTTCCACCTTCTGCTCTATCTCTGAAACCCGTGCCATCATCAGCAGGGGACGGCTTTCTTCTTCCCGGAAAACGATTGCCGCCTGAGCGGCCTCTTCCGGTATTTGGGCCTGAGCGGCCCTTATTTCCGTTACCGAACGTTCTCATATTCATAATTATAAATTAGCCTGCAAAATTACAAATAATATCGATGGGCCAGAAGATTATCTTTCAAAGACATGTGCCTTTTTTTATCCTGCTAAATGAGGTAAATCCCATAGAATTTACTTGATTTCAACGCCATAATGTTGTAACTTAATAGCAGGAAATAATGGAGGAACATGGCAATGAAAGATCAACTGATAATATTGGGTTCCTTTGATTTTGCAAGGGCTCAAGTCATAAAATCACAGTTACAGGCTGCGAAAATCGAGTGTTTCCCCGAGCACGAAGAAGCCATGATGTCGGGTATCCAGGACGTGGTCAATATCATCATCAACGAGGAGGATGCGGAGAAGGCCCTAAAAATCGTTAACAATTACAAGGAAGCCATTTCGATTGTTAATGAGAGAATCCCAAAGGCCCAATTCCCGCTGAAGAAAATATTGGTTGCTGTTGATTTTTCAGAACATACTTTATTGACATGCAAGTATGCCATGAACATTGCAAAAGAATTCAACGCCGAAGTCAAATTAGTTCATGCCTATGAAAATCCGATCATCAACAGTTCGCCCTATACCGAACCCGTTGTCTATAATATCGAACCGTTAAGCCAACTATCGGTTATCGAGCATGAAGCGAAGAAAAAGATCGGCAGCCTTAAAAAGGAATTGAAACAAAACTGGCCTGAAGCCATTTTAACCTCCACCCTTGTGAATGAAAGTCCTGTTGAAGGCATCCTGAAAGCAAGCATGGATTATAAACCAGGACTCATCTTCATTGGTCATCATATAAAGGGGAGTATGGTCAATCCGATTGTCAGTCATACCGGCCGGAAAGTCTCCGACAGAACCACAATACCTGTATTTGTCGTACCCGACAACATCGTGGAAAAAGAATGGAAAAGCATTAAGAAAGTGCTGTATGCCACGGATCTCGACGACCAGGATTTAATATCGGTAATGATCCTATCCGAAATGATCAAACCGCTGAATATTGAAATTCATTGCGTCCATGTAAGTATGGGGGCTATCGATCCCATGACCCAGGCCCGTTTTGATCTGATGAAAAAAGAACTGCAAAGCAGGAATATTAAGTTAAAGAATGTGGTTTGTAAGCTGATTGTGGGGGATGATATTGAAAACACCCTCGAAACCTACCTGAGAAACAACGACATCGACCTTATCTCGCTGACGCCGCACAAAAGAAATCTGCTCACAAGATGGCTAACGCCCAGTCTTACAAACCGCATTGTTAAAAACACCGAAGTCCCGGTTCTCCTGTTTCATGATTGAATTTTCGGATAAAATGCATCTTCGAGATGATTAATGATGGGCGCGCCCTTTCCGGTGATCACCGAGACAATATCAAACCGGGAATCGTTCTTATACCCATATTTTAATACGAATGCATTCGCCGCATGTATTATGTTTTTTTGCTTCCGGAAATCAACTGCATTTTCAGGCTCACCGTAAATAAAGGTATGGCGTGTCTTAACCTCTACGAATACTAACGTTTCGCCATCCAATGCAATGATGTCAATTTCTGTTTTCCCGTTTCTCCAGTTTACAAAGAGGATTTGATATCCTTTGTCTGCAAGAAAGGATTGTGCTATTTTTTCACCGCGCTGACCCAATTCATTGTGTTCAGCCATGGGCACTTTTTATTTTTTTAATGAGGCGTTGAGTTGAATATTCAGTTTCCCTTTAAAAACAGTAGAGGCCTTTATTGATTCCTTTGTCAAAAGGATACCTTCAACATTCAGGTCATCCAGGCGGCCCTTCAGGGTTGTTCCCATTCCCATATCATAGTTTGCCAACGAAGTTTGAAGCATCTTCTTTGCGCTCTTGATATTGTCAGCCAATGAGAATACGAGTCGCTTTTCGATCATGTTGACAAAGGTACCATGCATCAACCAGTTTGCAGATTTCAGCAGTGCATTTTTGGTATGCATTTCAAAATTGAAGTCCTTAACGCGAATGGTCGAGTCAGCATCGTTATAATAAGGAACCCCTGTGAAATACAATTTTCCTTTCATACTCCCCGATACATTGGTCTCAACAACGATTTTTCCATCGCCACCATAAAGTCTCAAATCGTTGATCGTGACTTTTTTGTTCCCGTTTTCAAAAGTTTTTCCAAGCAAATATTTACGGGCAATTGCATTTGCTTCACTGAAAGGAATATCGCTCAGTACATTGATTTCAAATCCATCGTCAACTTTATTTGAAATGGTTAACTGTGGAAGAGCTGCATTGACCTTATAGGCAGGTTCGTTGCCCATAAACGTTTCTGCGATAGTCTTGATACCGATCACGTTTTTAA
>JAUZOX010000148.1 GCA_030706265.1 Bacteroidota bacterium
AATAAGATCCTCAATCTTGCTGCAGGCAAGAAACTGGCCGAAAGTCTTCCCAACCTGGCCGGTAACAAGTTAAACTTTATCGTTTACAATTTTGTAGACATGCTTTCACATGCCCGCACTGAAATGGATGTGATCAGGGAACTCGCTGATGATGAGGCAGCATACCGGTCTATTACTGTATCCTGGTTCCGCCATAGTCCATTACTGGATATTTTCAAGTATCTGGCTGAAAAGAAATATAACGTGGTGATTACTACCGACCATGGATCTGTCCGTGTAAACAATGCAGTGAAGATCATTGGCGATCGTAATACCAATACCAACCTTAGGTATAAGACCGGAAAAACCCTTAATTACAATCGCAAAGAGGTCTTTGAGATAAAAAATCCAACAGAGGCTTTCCTCCCAAAAGCAAACGTCAGCTCCTGTTACGTGTTTTGCCGGGGCGGTGATTTCTTTGCCTACCCCAATAATTACAATTATTACGTAAATTATTACCGCGACACCTTCCAACACGGCGGAATCTCTATGGAAGAGATGATGATCCCTTTCATTACCCTCAAACCAAAATAATTCATCTCTATGCAACTAAAACTGGTCTGCGAAAACGTCCATAGCCTCGACTCTGCTGCAAGCCGCATATTATCTGCCTTTTCCGGACACCGTGTTTTTGCTCTTTATGGGAGCATGGGCGCCGGTAAGACAACTTTTATCAAAGCACTTTGCCGTAAATTACATGTAAAAGATGTAGTAAACAGTCCTACATTTGCCATTGTAAACGAATACCTTGACACCAAAGGCGAAAGCGTTTATCATTTCGATTTCTATCGATTGAAGAAAGAATCTGAAGCTATCGAAATCGGTTATGAAGAATATGTTTACAGCGGGTGTTATTGTTTCATGGAATGGCCCGAAAAGATTGAAAACCTGCTTCCGGAGGGATATGTCAGGATCGATCTTGTAGTGGATAACGAAACGGAAGCCCGTACGATCTCTTGTTCGGACTCAAATTAGCAATTAATGTATATCAGGTATGATTGAACATGGTGATGAGCTTTTGGGAATTAATCCGGTAGAAACGTTAAAACCTCTGGAAGAAACGCTGGAGCTGCAACGCAATAAACGTTGTTTGGCCATTGGCATCCCTAAAGACATGTCCGATAATGAAAACCGGGTTCCCCTTACGCCTGATGCTGTCAGTTTACTGGTAGCGCATGATCATACCGTCCTCATTCAGTCAGGTGCAGGTATCGGAGCGCATTATGAAGATCACAAATATAGCGAGGCAGGTGCCCAGATAGTTTCAACTCCCCGCGAGGTATTTCAAGCCGATATCATACTTAAGATGTCTGCCCTTTCAAATGAAGAAATTGAAATGGTCAGGATGAGGCAAACCATCATGACCTCATTACAGATACCTGGGTTATGTGAAGAATATTTCAGGCGCCTCTCCGCCAAAAAGGCAACGGCGCTAAGCTATCAGCTAATCAAAGACCGGACCAAGGCCTTTCCGATAATCCGTGCCATGAGCGAGATTGCGGGAAACACCTGTGTGCTGATTGCCAGTGAATATCTGAGCCACCCACAATACGGACGTGGCGTCATGTTGGGCGGGTTCTCAGGCATCAGCCCAACCGAGGTCGTGATCCTGGGTGCCGGCACGGTTGGTGAATTTGCCACCAGGGCTGCACTGGGTATGGGGGCAATGGTAAAGGTATTCGACAACTCGATTTATAAACTACGCCGGCTCCAGAATAACCTGAATACCCGGATTTATACCTCCATCATTCAACCTAAGGTCCTGAGTGAGGTATTGCTGTCCGCCGATGTCATAATCGGTGCCATCCATTCCAAGGAAGGCCGCACCCCCTGCTATGTCACCCAGGATATGGTAAAACGAATGAAACCCGGCTCCCTGATCATTGATGTGAGCATCGATCAGGGTGGATGTGTTGAGACTTCACATGTGACCGATCACAACAACCCGGTCTTTGTAAAATATGGCGTAACCCACTACTGCGTGCCCAATATCGCCTCAAAAGTTCCCCATACCGCAAGTATTGCCCTCAGCAACATTCTCTTACCCATGTTACTGGATGTGGCTGCAAAAGGAGGCCTCACCGAATTGCTAAAAACAGACCTGGGAATCAGGCAGGGCGTCTATATGTACAATGGGACCGTCACCAACAAATTCATCAGTGATACCTTCCGTCTGCCGTTCCAGGATATCGACTTGCTGATGTCAGCCAATTTCGGTTAAGCTTCTTTCTTTCTGCGTTGCAGCTCCTGCCTGATCAGGTTCAGCTCCCTCCCTGTCTGGCTTGCGATGGCCGTGTTTTCTTCTGCCCTTCTGATCAGATAAGGCATCACCGCCTCCACCGGCCCGTAAGGCACATACTTGGCGACATTATATCCCAGCCCTGCGAGTGTAAAACTGATATTATCGCTCATCCCGTATAACTGGGAGAAGTAACACCTTTCATCTGTCTTTTCAATTCCATACCGTTGCATCAGTTCAACCAATAACCGGGTACTATTTTCGTTGTGGGTACCATTGAAAATATAGATTCGGTCCACATGGCGCATTGCAAAATGAAGCGCTTCATCAAAAGAGCGATCGGTTGCCTCCCTGTCGGGTTGAATCGGGGAAGGATATCCTAATGCTGCTGCCCGAGCCCTCTCCTTTTCCATGTATGCCCCCCTGACTAACTTAATTCCCAGAAAGAATTCCTTTTCACGAGCCCGTTCATATAACGATTTCAGATATTCAAACCGGTCAACACGATACATCTGCAAAGTATTGTAAACAATGGCCGTCTCTTTATTGAATTTCTCCATCATCTCCTCCGCCACATCATCAATAAAAGACTGATACCATGAATCTTCAGCATCTATCATAATCCTGACTTTTTTAAAAAAAGCGTGGCGGCATAATATTTCCACCCTGGTTCGAAATTTATTGGCTTCTTTTCTTTCGTTAGCCGACTTGAGATTACCCGTAGCAGCCTTCTCTAATATTTCTTCCGAACATAATGCAGTAGGTTTAAACACGGCAAAGGGAATGTTGGAGTCAATTGCCGCCTCATCAATTGTCATTACGAACTCATCCATTGGGTGATGAATATATTTCTCCGAAACGATTTTCTCTACCGAATAATCCAGAATCGCCTTGACATTGTACTTCTCAAGCCTGCGTACCAGCGGTAAACAGTCTTCCAGAGTTTCTCCCCCGACAAATTGTTTATATAGGTGGGGTTTTACGGCCCATGCAAAAGGAATATGCAAGGCGTGAGCGATACGGAACATCACTTTGGCTGTCTTTACCAGCAAGGGTTTGGACATTATTCGGAACAAATAACAGGCGCGTTTTAAATCGGTGTCACTTTTATTGCCGTATGCAATGCCGGTATTGTCGAAAGAGAGCATAGTATTCTGATTAAAATTTATTTTCTATTGTTGATGCAATGCATTGAATTCCATTTAATTTTCTTTACTGGTTTATCACACTCCTCCAGTATAAAACTATGAACCCATAAATCCGCATCTTGTTTAATAACATAACATTTAATATTAAACAAAGAGCGCTTAACACAAAATTTAAATAATTCAGTTCCTTTTTGATTACTTTTGCTATTATGAATACAGAATACACCCTCACCCCGTTAAAGTATCCGCTAATTGTAGCAGAAGACAGTTATAAAACGCTGGCCGAACTCCTTAAGCAGGATGCCGATTCAGGCAGTTCCTTTTTTATTCTCGTTGATGAAAACTCACATCAACATTGTTTACCCCAACTGATCACCAATGTGGAAGCCCTCACTACAGCCGAAATCATAGAGATCGAAAGCGGCGAAGAGAACAAGAATATTGAAACCTGTGTTCAGCTTTGGGAAGCTTTAACTGATCTGGGTGCAGATCGTAATTCTATCCTGATCAACCTTGGTGGAGGAGTCATCACCGATATGGGTGGCTTTGTAGCCTCTACTTTTAAACGGGGTATTCGTTTTTACAACATTCCAACTACGTTACTGTCTCAAATCGATGCATCTACCGGGAGTAAGACCGGAGTAGACCTTGGTGGCTTAAAGAACCAGATTGGTCTATTTGCCGATCCCGAGGCGGTATATATCAATCTGGGGTTCCTACGGACCCTTCCTAAAGAACAACTTCAGTCGGGGTTTGGCGAAATCGTCAAGCATGCCCTCATTGCCGATAACGATTACTGGAAGCTGGTCAGGAGAGAAATCTTTACCGATATCAAAGACTGGGGCGAACTCATCAGGCCTTCCCTTGAAATAAAAAGCAGCGTGGTTCTGAAAGACCCCAATGAGAAAGGACTTCGCAAGCTCCTTAACTTTGGGCACACCGTCGGGCATGCCCTGGAGACTTTTGCCCTCGAAAATCACAGGCCCCTGTTGCATGGACAGGCCGTAGCCCTTGGAATCGTGGCCGAGGCATGGCTCTCTACTCAGCTGAGCGGACTTAAGACGGATGAATTGAACGAAATCCAGTCCGTTATCCTTGCCAATTTTGATCTGTTTAAATTCGAAGAGAACGACTTTGTACGCATCCTCGAACTTATGAAACACGACAAGAAGAATGTCTCCGGAGAAGTACGGCTGACCCTTCTTACCCAGATTGGCAAGGGAGTATTCAACATAAGCTGTAACAAAATTCTCCTGAAAGAATCGCTGAAATACCTCTCAGCCCTATACAAAGACTGATTCCGCATGACGCCCGATATCCTCACCATCAGCGCTCCCCAAGTGCCGATCCGCACTGAAATATCATTGCCGGCATCCAAGAGTATTGCCAACCGGTTGCTTATCATGCAGAGTTTCAACCCTGCAATGAAGATCGATAACCTGTCCGATGCCAACGATACTGTTCTCTTGCAGCGTCTCATCCAAAAAATGCATCGGTCAGAAAAAACGAATAACCCCGTCAAAATCGACGCTGGTCCTGCAGGCACGGTCTATCGCTTCATGGCGGCAAGGCTTGCCATGGAAACCGGAGAATGGTTTTTGACGGGATCTGAACGCATGAAGCAACGACCTGTCAAGTTGTTGGTCGATGCTTTAAGAACGCTGGGGGCCGACATCGAATATACCGGAAACGAAGACTACCCGCCCCTTATCATTCACGGTCATCAGCTCAAGGGTGGAACCGTCTCGATCGATGGCGGCGTCAGTAGCCAGTATATCTCCGCACTCCTGATGATCGGTCCACTGCTCGAAGATGGTCTTGATCTCACCCTGACCGGTAATATCGGTTCGCTGCCTTATATTCAAATGACTGTAAAGCTGATGCAACAGGCAGGTATCGAGGTCATCAACCAAAAAAACAACTACTGCATTCCGCCACAATCCTATTCCGCCGCACACCTTATCACCGAACCCGACTGGAGTGCTGCATCCTACTGGTTTCAGATTGTTTCGATGAGCCGGGATGCTGAAGTCATGCTGAAAGATCTTAAGCCTGGGAGCTTGCAAGGCGACAGTGCCGTCAGGGCCCTGTTCGAGACCCTGGGAGTTGCATCACACTATACTGAAAAAGGAGGATTATTTCTGAGGAGCATAGCTACCACGGCCACCCGCTTCACGGCCGACTTCACCGCTATCCCCGACCTGGCCCAGACCTTTGCCGTCACCCTTGCTGCCAAAGGGATCCCATCCCGGTTAACCGGCTTGCGAAGCCTGCGCATCAAAGAGACAGACCGCATCACCGCCCTCATCAGAGAGCTGGATGCTTGCGGACTCAAAGCTACCGAAAAAGAGGACTTTGTGCTTGAGCTCCCCAGCCAGCAAATCAACACCAACCTGGAAATCCCCTTTATCCACACATGGCATGATCACAGGATGGCCATGGCTTTTGCACCCATCTGCCTGACAGGCTTATCATTACAAATAGAGGATCCCGATGTCGTTCAAAAATCTTACCCTGCCTATTGGCACCATTTAAATGATGCAGGTTTTTTGACAAGAATCATAACAATTCGTTAACTTTGTCCAAACACAACCTAAACGCCATGGTAGTTGACATCTTTATCCCATGTTTTATAGACCAGATTTATCCTGAAACAGGAATGAACATGGTCAAGATCCTTGAAAAAATAGGTCTCGAAGTTCATTACAATTCAAACCAGACTTGTTGTGGACAAACAGCGTACAACAATGGATTCTGGGATGAAGCCAAAAAAGTAGGGGAAAAATTTATCAAAGACTTTCCGCATAATCGGACGATCATCTGCCCTTCAGCCTCATGCGTGGGTTTTGTTCGTAACTTTTACGATCAGCTCTTTTATAATTCAGCCCTTCACAATGAATATCAACTGTTAAAAAAGAACATGTATGAGTTCTCCGACTTTCTGGTCAATGTATTAAAGATCAAAGATCTCGGCGCTACTTTCCCTTATACCATAACCTATCACGATTCATGTGCCGCGTTGCGTGAATACGGGCTCACCACCGAGCCCAGGACGTTGCTTAGTCACGTACGCGGACTCAAGCTGGTTGAGATGAAAGAAAACACCACCTGTTGTGGTGGCAAAAGTTCATTCGCGTTAAAGTACGAGAAAGTCTCTGACGCGATGGCCGAACAGAAAGTACAAAATGCACTGGCCACAGGTGCTCAATACATCGTATCCACCGATGCCTCATGTCTGATGCATCAGGAAGGATACATCCG
>JAUZOX010000149.1 GCA_030706265.1 Bacteroidota bacterium
AACTCTTTTAACCCTGAAGTCCAATGATCCAAGATTTTTTACTTTTCCGTCAATAGTGGCGGAAATCGCGATCTTAACCGTCTTTAATCCCGGCGGCACTTTGACAGCCCATCCTCTTCCGCCGGCAGCACGATAGATGGTTGCCGGTGGTGTGATTGTCGGCCTTAATTGGGCATCCGATAGACCGCCTGATGATATCGATACGGGATTTTCAACCCCGGTATAAAATACGTTCATTCTTGTGGGAGAGATGGTCAAAGATGGGCGGGCTACAATATATTCTTGTTTGAAAGGATAACTGATGGTAGCGCCGGTGGCATCTTTTGCCCTGATAAAACCGTTGTAATTTTTAAACCCTTCAGTAGTAGCGGGCATCTGAAAATGAACTTTTCCGCCTTTTCCGGGTAAAGTACGACCGTTGATTACTACTTCAGGACTTTGGATCGTATCATATGCAGCTACAAATACATCGGCTTCATAATTTTCTCCCAGAAAGACATAATTGCTTTTGGGGATAACTTTTGCTTCAATACGGTTAAACTTGAAATCCTGCGCATCAACGGATGCATAGAGATGATTGATCACATCAAATTCATATCCATAAATGTCGGAAATCAATTTATTTAAAATGGTGACATCGGCAGCAAGAATCGTATAGTAAAAATGATGCATTTCCCAGTTTTGGCGGGCACCTGATGCATCATGGAATGGCCCGGTAAGATTTATGGACCCCTTTATCGTTCCTCTCGCTTTGGCGTCGACAAACTGTGCCATATTTTTGTTGAATTCTTCCAACTTTAATTTAAGTTCTCTGGACTTTCCGGCAGATCCATCTTGAGAATCTCCAATGAAATAATGCGTAGGTTTGTCAAAATTATCCTTGTTTTTAAGCAAACGCAACGGTGTCTTTTTTGCCTGGTCAACAGAAATGCCTTCGGCTCTTGAAATTACATCATATTTCATGTTTTGGATATAGGCAACCATATCTTCAGCTATTTTATGGGCCTTTTGAGCTTGATCCCAATAAGGTCCAAACTTTTTAGGGTTCAGCGCATATTGTTGTTCGAATTTGCTAAAGGATCCGGTAACTTTCCTGTTCAGATTATCATTTGTAGTTTCCAAGCTTTCATTTACGACTATAAAAGCTTCCAGAATTTCTACCGAAACATTTAATGCAAGCAATGCTGTAAGTATCAGGTACATCATTGCAATCATTTTTTGTCTCGGCGTTTCTTTATATGCAGCCATATTGTGTTACTATCAGATTTGAGAGAGATAAATTGAGAATTATATTAGCTCTTCATGGCTGTAATCATATTGCCATAGATGTTATTGAGCTTACGAACGTTTGCGTTTAAAGTATCAACTTCTCTTTTGTAATTTTCCAAACCTGCATTGCTGCTATCAATGGTACCGATAAATTGGTTGATGCTTGTCTTCAAATTTTCAGCATGCTTAACCTGATCATTTACACTCCTTAATTGAATTTCATATACGGCATTCAAAGCCTGCATGTTTTGTGCAATCAATTTAACCTGGTTGGTGTATTCATTTGTGGTTGTGCTGGACTGAGAAATTTGGTCAACCGATCTGGCCATTAATTGGGCTGTTTGAGAGTAGCGTTCGCTCAGGGCAACGGCTGATGATGCAACCGATTTGATTGCTGATGTCAGGGTTTCGGTTGCCGAAAGGTCGTTCTTGACAGTTGCGGTCGTATCGTTATAAACCTGTGTTAAGGATGCAATACTTTGAGATGCGTTTTTCAGGTTGTTTAGATATTCATTCTTGGCTTCAACATCTTGATTTAAAGATTCGGCATTACGACGATAGCTGTCGCTGAGCGTTTTGACATTCAGTGATGCAGTTTGTATGTTTTGGGAGAATTCACTGGTAGCTACCGATGCGTTTCCAATCTGGGAAAGTTTCGAAGCATTATCACTCAACGAACGTATCCCCTCACCAAGACTTTCAATTAGGTCAGGTCCGATTTTGGCTTTGGAGAGCATGGCGTCTAATTCGTTTGCGGTTCCTTTGTTCACTCTTGGAATTTCATCTCCTTTTTTATGATCAAATGCCAATTCAGGATATACCTTTGTCCAGTCGGGTTCTATATAGGGTTGTTCAAATGCCGAGAAAAAGAAAATGATTGCCTCTGTTAACAATCCAACAGTCAGCATGAGGTTTGCTCCAGGTTGATGCGTGATTTTGAATAGGGCTCCAGTAATAACCACTGAGGCACCAATTCCATAAAGCTTACCCATGAATGCTTTATAGTTCTTTGATTTAGTTAATGTTGCTAGTCCCATGAATAAAATATTTATTTGTTCACTATTAATTTTATTTGTTTAATAAACTCTTGACTGACGACGTGTACGGTCTCCTCTTTGACTGCCCATGTATTGTTGTACACAACGGAAGCCAATGTAACATTTGGCTGAATCCTGATATTCATATGACCGGGCGCTGGTTTGAATGTAATAAGCCACATCTTTCCATGATCCGCCACGGATTGTTTTCCGCTTCATTGCTGGAGGATCGCTCTCTTTGGCATTATAAAAATAGGCCGGGTTCATATCCCAGGTGAAGTTATAGCTTGATTCATCATAGGCATCTAACGTCCATTCCGAAACGTTACCCGCCATGTCATAAAGGCCAAAATCATTTGGAGGATAATGTCCGACAATTGTGGTTGTTGCACCACCGTCGGCTGAATAGTCACCACGCATCGGTTTAAAGTTTGCAAGAAAACATCCTTTGGCGGTACGGGTATATGGACCTCCCCAAGGGTAGGGGCTCAAAGTGTTTCCGGCACGGGCAGCCCATTCCCATTCTGCTTCGGTCGGTAACCGGAAATCGTTGGTTACAACCGAATGTCCTCTGTTAAAGCTCTCTTTCAGCTGAGTCCGCCATATACAAAATGCTCTTGCCTGATTCCAGTTCACACCGACAACAGGATAGTGGTCAAAAACAGGATGCCAAAAGTATTTTGTGGTCATGGGGTCATTGTATGAATAGGTGTAATCGTGAATCCAGGTGAGTGTATCAGGATAAATGTTGATTTTCTCATGCCTGACATATACCGAACGATCTTTAAAACCCTGCGAACGATTTGCCCAGGCTCCATTCACAGCGCCATTGCTTGAGGTTTCCTTTGAGGCGGCAGCTTTCATGTCGATCCAGTAATAATCGTAGAAGAGTTTACGAGTGTCAAGCTGTTTTTTTCGAAAATACCGTTCATTTGCAGGTAAATACATTGGCTCCAGTAAAGGCATTTCCTGGGTTCCTTTCCAGTTGATTTTTGTTTTCCAGTTCAAATAGGGAGGATCATATACTTCCCCCGTTTTTTTGTTTTTTGAAGTCAAAAATTGATCCGGTTTTGATTGCGCTAATATGGTACGTGCGATGCTATCTCTTACCCAGTTTACAAACTGTCGATATTCATTATTCGTGATTTCAGTTTCATCCATATAAAAAGCTGAAACTGTAATCGTTTTTGGCTCATTGACTTGTGCGAATGGCATGTCTTCATCTCCAACTCCCATTGTAAAGCTACCGGCCGGAATATATACCATGCCATAAGGATCAGGTTGATAGAATTTGTGCCTATTTAAGACCCCTGTAAGTTCACCATTTCCCGACTTACCACAGCTGGAAAGAATGATCAACAATAGTGAATAGAATATCAGCTTTCTCATTTTTTTAAACCAGAATTAATTTGCTTATAACGGGTATTTTAAAGCTTTAGTATTTAATTATTAATAGTTGTTTACAAAAATCTTGTATTACGATAACTCATCTTGGGTTTTCGTTTTTCAACAACCTTCATGCTGTAACGTAACATTATCTCGTGACTTCCAAGAGTCCCCAATTTGTCTGTGGGAAGATCATATCCATATCCGAATTGAAAATTATTCACGATAATTCCAACGATAGCCGCTGGTTCTCCTTTTACACGGTAGGTCAAACCTCCCCAAAACTTATTATGATACCGGATAGTGCCGTTCAAATCACATTGAATGCCTGCTACATCTGTTTTTAAGAGGAACGATGGTACTAATACCAGGCTTTTATCCGCATTAACCGGAATTTCATAGCCTCCGGTGAGAAAATAAGTTCTCTTTAGCTGGTATGTTATCGGTTCAGAACTCTTACCAATCGGTTTAGCGTTTTCTAAAACATTGATTGACGATAAGCCAGCATACAATTTATCCGGAACCCTATAAAAAGCACCTACTCCAAGATCAGTAAAGAATGAACTCTCTGTGTTTTTATCAGCAAGTCTGGGGTCATTGGGATCCACTCCATTCAACATCGACAAATCGATCGATTTATTCATGAAGTTTCCTTGTACTCCAATTCCCAATTGTCCACTACCCAGTTGCATCTGATATCCGTAGGCCAGCCGAACGGTAAAATTCTTTTCATATCCGGCTTTGTCTTGCATGACGGTTAACCCCAACCCACCTTTCAAAACCCTAACAGGAGACTCAACCGAGATGAGATAGGTCTCAGGCGCCACCCTGTTTCCGCTTTCATCTTTTAGATCGACCCATTGTTGACGCGCTAGTGCAGTCACGGTGAATACTGGTAAACTGCCCACAGCTCCGGGGTTTGTCGATGCGTTGTTAAACATGTAATGTGTAAATTGCGGCTCTTGTTGAGCAAAACCAACAGAGACAAATAAAAACATTATCATGCTGAATGTGAGTAAAACAATTATCCTCAGCTTCATTGATTGCAGTTATGCCTTACAGCTGTAAAGTAACAACTTTTTTCTTAGTAAACCAACAGCATTTAGTTAGTAATGAATAATTTTTTGCAACTAATTTAAGACGTCAGAGCGTATTTGTATATGCATTTTATAATATTTGATTTATTTCTAATTATTCAACAATCTAGTTTGATTCATGTTCACTCATTAAAATAAACAAGAAAAAGGTTAAATTGTTGGTATGTGTTGTTTTTGTTGTAGTTATATTTTTAAAAGTACATTCGGCATGGATCTTGTTTCCTATAGACGGAAGGGAGTTTAAGGATGATGGATAATTCAGGTGACAGATTAGGCTTTACATATGTCTGTTTAAGAATAGCAGCGCAACTATAGTTGATGCGCATGGATGAAAATAAATCTTCCCGAAAGGGAAATTCGATACCTCCCATAAAAATTATTTCAGTCAGTTTCATGATGCTGTTTTGTTGTTTTCTGATATAGGCCCCCACATTTAGACCGTTGTTAATATAATTCGTTCCGATTACCCAATCCTGCATGCTGCTTTGTTTTTCAAACATGACAAAGGGTTGTAATTTGCTTGACCGATATTGTGAAGTGCTCAGGTTTTTACTGTATCTGGCCATGAAGATGTAATGTGTAGGTAAATTCGATACTTGGGAAAAGAAAGATTGGTTTGGCTCAGGAACGTGCTGGGCAGATATCCCCATATCCAATACGTCGCTTTCTGTATTTACCTGGAACGTTGGATCAGATTCATATCGCGCCCACAATCCTGCATGAAAATCAAAGAAATTGATGTTATTGCGGGCATCGCCAAATCCCGTTTGCGTTGTAGGAAGTACGACACCGTAATAGGGATCCAGCTGATCTCCAAAGACTAACTTGTTCCAGTCAATAAACTTCTCATATATCACCGGGGCAATACTGGCCTGCATGGTCCAGAATTCATTGATTTCAACGCGTGCAGTTAAGGGGACACCGATCGATATTGTATTCATCTTGCCATCGCCTTCCTGCGTTTTCATTAAAAAGAAACCGGTTCCTCCCAGACCTTTTATGTTTAGATCATGCAATGACTGATCAAAACTTACACCCGTTGTCTCGAATTTTGAAGTGCTGAACATCATTTCTCTATGGTAATTTACGGAGACCCTGAGGCCCCGCTCAATACCACAGGCAGCCGGGTTTAAGAAAATCGGGTTATAAATGAACTGGGAAAATCCCATATCCTGACCTCTTACTGAAAGGAAGTAAAATAACAACACTATCGTATACAGCACCTTTTTCATTTCTTGATTATCTTAAAAGCGTTACATTTCCTTCGGTACTGTAAAATCCATTTTTAGTCTGATTCCCCTTCCATTCCGTGCCATCTTCGAAGATTGCCTTTATTCTCCAGATATAAACGCCAACGGGTAAGGGGGTTCCATTTTTGCTTCTGCCATTCCATCCTTCAAGGATTTCCGGATTGTTTTCTGATTGTGTTTGCCAAATCAAATTACCCCATAAGTCATAAATCCCCATATAAAATGACTTTAGTCCCATTCCCACCGGTTTGAACGTGTTTACTTTATAATCGGGACTTTCGGGTCTGAAGGCATTTGGAACAAAGAGACCGGTTAAAAGTGTACGATGCATTAAGGAAACAGTATCTGTGCATCCATACATATTTGTGTTTTTAAGTAAAATCCTGTACAAACCGTTATTTCCGTATTGTTGAACAATGGAATCCGTATTAAATCGATGTGTTCCATCGGATAATTCCCAATCACAGCTATCCGATAAAATTGATTTGCTTTTGTATACTACTATTTCAGGTCTGCCTGCAATGGTGTATGCCTCGATGGCACTTTTCGGGGATGGGTAAATGGTGACATTGATAGATAAAGTTGTATTGCAAATCTGATTGTTATCTGTTACGATTGTAACTGTTCTGCGGACGGGAT
>JAUZOX010000015.1 GCA_030706265.1 Bacteroidota bacterium
AATCGTTGTCCAGATATTTCCTTCGGATCAGATTGGTTTCATCTATCTTGTTGCCAATGACAGGAATGATTTGTCCGCCGATATCAATCGAACTGGCATTTACCTGAATATCACTCAACCCATAATTGGCAAATGATTGATTTTCCTTGTATTCCTCATAGTAACCAAATCCCTTGGTATAAAAGAGTGCGGTGTTGAGGACCAGCTTTTTAGTGAATTCATGCGAATAAAACGCCTGGAAATGATCCTGCCTGTAATTGTCGACTTCATTGCTGTAATATTGGGTCTTGCCATTGCTGTCGGTATATTCGCCCATGCTGTTATAACGCCGGTTGGTCTTAAGACTGTCGTAAGGTATGCCATTCCATGCCTGATAAGTTATTTCATGGCCTGTAAACGCAATGAATTTGAAGAGATCCTTCACTCCATAGTATGACGCGGAGCCATAAATGGAGGCCAGATTGGCCTTTGCGCGATCGACATAACCGTCTGAAGTTATTTTGGAGGCACGGGCTTCGACAACCCAGTTTTTGTTGATCAAACCGGTCCCGGCTGAGGCCGTTGACTTGCTGGAGTTGAATGATCCGAAGGTCTGACCCAGCTCGGTATAGGGCTCCGTGTTGGGTTTATTGGTCTGAAGGTTGATGGTAGCTCCAAATGCACCCGCCCCATTGGTAGAGGTGCCGACCCCTCTTTGAATCTGGATATTATCGACACTGGATGCAAAGTCAGGCAGATCGACCCAATAAACGGCGTGGGTTTCGGACTCATTCAACGGGATGCCATTGATGGTAATGTTAATTCGGTTCATGTCCGATCCCCTGATGCGCATACCGGTGTAACCTATGCCTGTGCCCGCATCGGAAGTGGTAACCACTGAAGGGGAGGAGTTGATCAGAAAAGGAACATCCTGTCCCATGTTCAACGATTTGATTTCGTCTTTACTGATATTCTGAACGGTCATGGGGGTTCGTTCGCCCGCGCGGGTTCCCTGGATGATGACTTCATCCTGAAGATAAACACTGGGCCTTAGTTGGATATTGACGACGGTATTTCCGTTCACGACAACATTTTGTTTCTGCGCCTCATACCCGACGTAACTAATAGTCAGGGTATAAGTGCCTTTATTGATACGGGTGATTTTGAACTCTCCGTTTTGCGACGTAACCGTTGATTTAAACGTGTTTCCCAATATGATATGTGCACCGGGAAGTGTCTCCCCCGTCTTTTCATCCGTTACTTTTCCCGAAATAGAATACTGCGCCATTGTTAGAAATGGTAAAAACACTACCATTGCAAGCAGTATCAATTTGTTTTTCATGATAAATTGATAATTTTTTTGTTAAACTTTTAAGTGACTCCCAAGGGTTGGCGTCGCCCGTTGTAAAAGTTTTCCATGAATCTCCCTTCGTCGGTATTATCCGTATCAGGTTCATAGGGTTTGATCTCAGCCCGTTTTTATGTGGCACCCCTGTTTTAATCAGGATGCAAAGATACTTCAATATTTCTTACTTTTGTTTGTTTTTTTATAACAGAATCCGGAAACTATAAGGAAAAGCAGATGAAACGGGCATGCCTGAAAGCACCGACAACGATGAAACGCGCATGTTATGAAGATCACAAACACCGATAAAATCCTCCATGTGCGTTCCATCTGACCGAATATAATAAAATCATTAACAGATGAATATATTGATCATCAATGGCCCCAACCTTAACCTGTTGGGAGTAAGAGAAAAAAATATTTACGGGGAACGATCCTTTGAAACTTATCTTGAAGAACTGAGAAAGCAGTATCCGGATCTTACGATTGATTATTTTCAAACGAATATTGAAGGTGAGATAATCAACAAGTTGCACGAAGTTGGCTTTAGCATTGACGGGATTATTTTAAACGCAGGTGGTTATACGCATACTTCCATAGCCATTGCAGATGCAATCAAAGCCATTAAAGCACCTGTTGTTGAGGTACATATCAGCAATATCTTCGCACGTGAAGAATACAGGCACATCTCTTATATTTCGCCCAATGCGAAAGGTTCAATCATAGGCTTTGGCCTTGATTCGTACCGTTTGGCAATAGAAAGCCTGATTGTCCGGTAGCCGGACATACCGTTTTCAGGAATGAAAACGATCGTGGAGTTCCCGAAAAGTATGTCGTCTCATGACATAGTACTCCCAAACAACGTTGCCATGAAATATTCCGGTATGTTGTGATTGGGTACTATTCCGTTTACGTCTCATTTTATTGAAATGGGCATAAAAACTAAGGTGCGCCTTCAAAACGGCCATAAAATCACCTATACCGCCATCGATCAAAAACTTGATGGAAGCGATTCCGTCGAGGATAAAGCGGGCGAAGAGGATCGCAAACAGCCTTGACACCGGCAGGTTCTTTAGTAAAAGAAAGAGATTATTGCGGATGTTCAGGTAGGTTTTGCGGGGTGAGTTTTTGGGAAGGGTCCCTCCTCCGATATGGTAAACCACCGAATCTGGACAATACATGATCTTGTAATTCATGTTTTTGATCCTCCAGCAAAGGTCGATTTCTTCCATGTGTGCAAAAAAATCGGTATCAAAGCCACCGGCTGTGTGAAAGATATCGGCTCTCACGAACATGCAGGCGCCCGTAGCCCAGAAGATCTCGCATGGATCATCAAATTGGCCGTTGTCTTTTTCGATCGTCTGAAAGAGACGCCCCCTGCAAAAGGGGTATCCGAAAGTGTCGATGAAACCTCCGGCAGCACCGGCATATTCAAAACTTTCATGATCAATATACGAACGGATTTTGGGCTGACAGGCTGCAATGGACTTATCGGCATCCATCATGGCAATGACGGGTTCGATCCAGTTTTCTCCCACTTCGATATCTGAGTTCAGCAAGATATAATACTCGGCATCCACTTGCTTGAGGGCTTGATTGTATCCTCCCGCATATCCTGAATTGGTTGGATTGATGATGATTTCAATTTCAGGGAAGTTTTGCTTTAACATTTCTACGGAATCATCCGTTGAAGCATTATCGGCAACAATAATAGCGGCCTGATCATTGCTCCTTGAGATGACCTGAGGGAGAAACTGTTTCAGAAATCGTTTCCCATTCCAGTTGAGTATGACTACAGCTGTTTTAACTTTCATTGAGTAGATTGGGCTAGTTGTTCAAGATATTTCGGATATTCGTCTTTATATTTCCATCTGCGGTGCGACCATAACCAGTTATAGGGTCTGTTGATGATAGATTGTTCGAGTAATGCGAATTGTTTATCCGTGATTTCAAATTCTTCAGTTAGTTTTGGCGCATCAGTAATCAGGGTCATTGCCAGCTCGTAGCAACCTCGTTTCACCCGGTAACAGTCCAGGTAGATGACCGGCATATCAAGTGCCTTTGCTATTTTTTCAGTCCCCAGAAAAACGGGTGTAGGTTGATTAAGAAAGTGTACCCAGTAATTGATTTCATCACGGTGCGGGGTTTGATCCGTGGCAAACATATACAGGAATTGCTGGCCTTTGGATTTCAGCATAAACCGTAAGATCTGCTTGAAGGAAATGACTCCGGATGAATACTTGCTGCGAATATTTTCAATGTAGTTGTTGAAAAAAGGATCGGAAAGCGGTTTTATCACCCCTCGTGCCTTGTAGGGTGCCAAAGCCTCCATTGAAATGCCGACCCATTCCCAATTGCCTGAATGCCCCCCCACAAATATGACGCTTTTCCCTGTTTTATAAAGCCTGTCTAATAGCTCTTTATCCTTAAAACGCATGTGAGCGGATACATTTGGTATTATCTTTTCTTCGCAGATCGTTTCAACCAGAATATCGGCAAGATGTCGGTAAAACTGGCGAGCAATTTTTCTGATCTCCTTTTTTGATTTATATGGAAAAGAGTTGGTTAGATTCTCATAAACTACTTTTTTCCGGTATCCGATGATATAATATACCACAAAAGCCACAAAGTCACTGAGGAAATATAGCATTCTCCAGGGGAGCGAGGAGAGCAGTTTTACAGATACTAAAAAAAGTTTTTGGGGTAAAGTCATATTTATTCTTTTAATAGGTTACAAAGTTAAGGTTTTATGTAAAGTTCCGGTGAATAAAATTCGATTTCATACGACTTATAGCGTCTGCATTACCCAATCTGCAAGACTTTTTTTCACTAATTTCTTTGTGGAGTCGATTTTTAATGTACTTTTGCACCATGGAGAGTTGGCAGAGTGGTCGATTGCGGCGGTCTTGAAAACCGTTGAGGGTAATACCTCCGGGGGTTCGAATCCCTCATTCTCCGCAGGAGAGTAAAGAAGGGAGTCCCTTCTTTTTTTATTGGACCTGAATGGAAAGCTGCCGGAGTGGTCGATCGGGACTGACTCGAAATCAGTTGTACCTATTATTGGTACCGGGGGTTCGAATCCCTCGCTTTCCGCTAAAAGAATTTCAAAAACATCAAAGCCTGTAAAACTAATGATTTACAGGCTTTTGTGCTTTAGGCAAACTGGACAGCTTTCATTGGCAACCAATCTTACGGCGATAATTGATAAAATATCTTATACCCGTAATGATCTAAATTAAAAGGATAAAGGAATCAGGCTGTGTCTTGTATAAGTGGGACGCCATCTTATTTAAAACGGATCAGGGCTAATCCTTTTTCTTTATCAGTTTGGAAGCGATCAAAGCAATGAGTCCCAGAATTATTCCTGAGATGATTCCTATAAACGGTCCGGTCATGAGCATCATTAGTCTTGGCGACTCGGGCAAAGGCATTTTCGCCAGCATGGATGCTTCATTGGCATGATTCGTCAGGTAAGTTTGAATGAAAAAAATATGCGCCGATGTTATCCAAACACAATTTACAAGGCTTACCATGAAACCATTCCAAAAATATTTTGTACTGCATTTTCTCGCAATGAAATAGGCACATATCAGAAAGATAACCAACCAGAAAAGAGGTTCATAATGTGACGGGATCCAAAAGACGGTTGCAAAAGCCATTACCAAACCGAAGAGTGACAATTGAAGAATAAGTTTCCAGTTCATCCTGATTTATTTTTTAGGTTTGTAATTTACGATGTCTTAATTGTTAAGAAAGTGTTTTAGGGTATATCGTTGGTATTCATGGATATGTTATATTTTTCTTGCGGTATACAAATATCCCTGAACATCAGACAGCCTTATCGATTTTCTTGATTCACTTTAACAAGGTCTTCGGTCTTCATGATCGTGTAAATTGGAACGACTTCAACCGTGTTCCTGATCATGGCCCATACTGGACAAATGGATTCTTCAGATAAGGCCAATGCTTTGTCAACTGCCGGGGGTGTTGCATCACTTGAAAAAAGTTTGATTTCGAGCGTGATTTTCTCAAAGGATGTGGGATGCTGCTCACGCCGAATACCCAAGGCTTGGATCTCTAACCCTGAAACGGTATAGTTCATTTTACGGAGCAGTAATGCCATTGATGATCCCAGACACGATGACAGGCTTAGAAGGAAAAGTTCGAGGGAGGTGTATCCAAGGTCGTCACCAATGGGGGAGGAGTAATCGATGCTGATAGGGGCGTTGTCTTTTGATTTTCCGATAAAATGGATCTTATCATTGACCAGCTTTATCGTAGTATTGAGCGTTTGTCGCGTTTTAGGTTTATCTTCCATTTGAAATAACTGATTAAATAAAGCAGATGGTTAAGAAATGAGATAGCAGTGAACCAAAATAATTACATTTTTCAATGAAGCCCGATTAATAGGAAATTCATTCATAAATGCTTTAATCAATTCAAAAATACAAAATATTCCTGTTAAGCAAAATTAATAGCAGGGTTTCTCTTTCATTAAGATAAAGGGGCATAATTTTAATTAACGGAAGTTTGGCCTGATGATAGACAGAGTCTAATGGGTATTATGATTAAAATTAATATAATCATAAAATATCAGAGGTACTGCATTATAGCTCGTAAGAAAGAGACAATAATCAAAAAGTAGACTCATTATAACCTCCCTGTTTTATGATTTATTTGAAAGAGTCTTTATCTTTGCCGCCCGAAAGTCAGAAATAAACCTCATTTTTAATTATATTTATAATGTATAAGCTATCTTATGCTAACGGGACTACTGATATCGCGTTGAAAGGTGAAACAATAGGTCAGAATTTAAAGAAAATAGTAGATCGGTTTGGAAACAAGGAAGCATTAATTGTTCCATATCAAAATTACAGGGCCACCTATAAGGAGTTTTGGGATCAAACATCAGAAGTTGCCAAAGCTTTGTTGGCCAATAATGTACATAGAGGCAGTCGTGTTGGAATTTGGGCAGCCAATCGCTATGAATGGGTTATTGTTCAATATGCGACAGCACGGATCGGCGCCATTATGGTTAATATCAATCCTGCATATCGTCCAGTAGAATTGAAATTCGTATTAAAACATGCCGGCGTTACGACCTTACTTATGTCGAAAGGATTCAGAAATACCAATTATATTGATATTCTCGGACAAGTGAGATCAGATTGTGTTCATCTGCAAAAGATTGTGGTTATTGATCATGACTGGCTGTCGTTTTTAGAATCAGGACAAAACATTAGTGACGAAGAGCTGAAGGAAGCTGAAGATAGTCTTCAGTTTGATGATCCGATCAATATTCAATATACCTCAGGTACGACAGATTTTCCCAAAGGTGCAACTCTTTCCCATCATAATGTTTTGAATAATGGATTCTTTATCGGCGAACGCTTAAAATATTCCGAGAACGACAGGGTCTGCATACCGGTTCCGTTTTATCATTGTTTTGGAATGGTGTTGTGTAATATGGCTTGTACTACACATGGGTCATGTATGGTGATTTCAGGAGAAGCATTTGATCCGGAGACAGTGCTGAAAATAGTTCAGGATTTAAAATGTACCTCCCTGAATGGTGTTCCGGCCATGTTTATTGCAGAACTTGAACACCCCAATTTCGATAAATACGATTATTCATCTTTACGCACGGGGATTATGGCCGGTTCAACCTGTCCGATCAAGGCAATGCGTGGCGTGCAGGAAAAGATGAACATGACCGAAGTTGAGATTTGTTATGGTATGACTGAAACATCTCCGGTATCGGTACAAACGATGCCAGATGATCCGATCGAAAAACGGGTCGCTACTGTTGGACGTGTCCATCCTCATATCGAAATAAAAATCATTGATCCGCAAACAGGTAAAATTCTTCCGATAGGCCAGGAAGGTGAGTTATGCACCAGAGGTTATTCTGTGATGCTGAAATACTGGAACAATGAGGAAGCTACTAAAAAAGTGATTGATGACTCTCGTTGGATGCATAGCGGCGATGTGGCTGTTATGGATAGTGACGGTTATGTGAAAATCGTAGGTCGTATCAAGGATATGATTCTTCGCGGAGGAGAGAATATCGGCCCTCTTGAAGTTGAAGAATACCTGTTGTCGCATAAAGCCATTGGGGAAGTCCATGTGATTGGAGTTCCCAGTTACAAATATTGCGAAGAAGTGATGGCCTGGGTTAGGTTTAAATCGGGGATGTCGGCAACCGAACAGGAATTGCATGACTTTTGTTACGGGCAGATTGCGACTTACAAAATTCCGAAATACTGGAAATTTGTGGATGGTTTTCCAATAACCATATCGGGCAAGATCCGGAAGGTTGAAATGCGGGAGATCTCAACCAAGGAACTTGGTTTAACCGGAAGGGATCCAAGGGAATCTTTTGATGGGGAGAACACAAAAAACTAATTTGATACTGTTTATTGATTTTTAGATTATCGATAAAAGAGGGCTGTCTGTTGTTTCGGACAGCCCTCTTCTTTATTTTACAGAAATTAAGTCATGTGTTCAAATTCTGTAAATGTGCGCGTTGACGTATTTATGCGTTAAATCAGGCTACTATTATTTTGATAATGTAAGGGTATCTGGAACTCAATTGAAAGAGCTTATAGATGCTTGTGCTCACAATCATGCCCGTTTCATTTATTGTATATTCTACAGGAATACACGGACTACTGTCAGTGGTTCAAAGTGATAGCAGTTTAAAAATGGAAATTTGGTTGGCGCTTTGAATTCAATGAAAAAAAATTATACTTTCGGCAAGTAAAACAGTGTTGTGATAGCTTCGCTATTGTAGTACATCTTTTTTTAACATATCTGGATGATTTTTAACTAATAATAACCTAATCTAAATGGAAAATAAATCACGCCGCGATTTTCTCAAGTCATCACTTCTGACTGGAGCCGGCTTAATTGTCATGCCAACTATCCTGCCGGGTTCTGCTTTTGGAGCGAGAAAGGCGAATGACAAAATTCAAATTGCACAAATAGGATGTGGAAGAATGGGCTCCGGCGATATGGCCGGTACGATGGCTCATACTGATCTTTGCAGGTTTGTTGCGGTTTGCGACCTCGACTCAAGACGCCTTGAAATAGCCAGGACGACTGTTGAGCAGTTTTACAAGAAAAGGGGTGAGAAGGATGTGGTCATCAAAGGCTATCACGATTTTCATGATGTTCTCTCCCGCCCTGACATTGACGCTGTTATTGTAAGTGTACCCGATCATCAGCATGCATTTGTAGCGGTTCAGGCCATTCTTGCCGGAAAAGATGTATATGTTCAAAAGCCCATGACTTATTCCATTGCAGAAGCCATCGCACTTCGAACAGCTGTCCGCGCTCGCAAGAGAATACTCCAAACCGGAAGTCAACAACGTTCACAGCATCCATGGGAAACATTCCGGATTGCAAGTGAAGCCGTTCGTAACGGAAGGATTGGCGAATTGAAAACCATCAAGGTTGGCGTCGGTCTAGACAAAATCAAGGGCGTAGCACCGATTCCTCAGACACCTCCGGCAAACCTGGATTACGAACGCTGGTTAGGCGCTGCTCCCGAACAACCTTATATGGAATATCGTGTTCACCCACAGGATAGCATTGATGGCCGTCCGGGATGGATCACCACCGAAGATTTTGGACTTGGGATGATCACCAACTGGGGCGCTCATCACATCGACATTGCACAGTGGGCAATGGGAATGGAACTGAGTGGTCCGGTTTCGGTCGACGGGAAAGCCGAATTTATGAAAAACGATGTTTGGACGGTACATTCCAGTTATCATATTGAGATGCTGTACAAAAATGGCGTTCAGCTGATCATGGACAATAAATTCCAAAATGGCCTCTTGTTTGAAGGTACGGAAGGTTCCGTATTTTGTACGCGCGGTTCTGAAAAGGTGACCAAGAGCGACGGGAATGCATCAGATGCCAATGCCGCTTCCAAATCGCTGTGGGCAAGCAATGATAAGATCTTGTCATCCCGTGTCGGACCAGAGGGCAAGATCTGGATGCCAAGCGACAATCATTATCGTAACTGGCTTGAAAGCATCATCAGCCGGAAAGATCCTATTGCTCCGGTTGACCAGGGGGCACGCAGCCTTGAAGCATGTGCAGTTTCATGGATCAGCATGAAATTAAACCGCAAGCTGAATTGGGATCCCGATAAGGAAATGTTCATCGGCGATGCCGAAGCCAATGCCATGTGCTCACGTAAAGCCCGTAAACCGGAATATGATGTTAATCTGATCATGAAAAAGGCGAAACTGGCTTAATCCGGTATCAGTAAATATATTAGTCATGCAGGAGCAGCCACGGTGGCATAATCCTGCATGACTTTTTTGTTCTCAAACGGTTTAATCATTTATTTTAAAGGATTAATAAAACATCAACATGATCCTCATTTCCTTTCAAGGAAGTTAAATTATCAGCATTACTGGCAATTTTTTATCTGTGAATTAGGATGTGGCATTTGATTTTGTTGATACTCCATGATTTTTGTCTATCTTTGCACTTCGTTTAAAAATCAGACCTCTGTTATGATTAACATTACATTACCCGATAATTCGGTTCACCAGTTTGAAGAAGGCGTTACTGCACTTGAAGTGGCTCGCAGTATTAGCGAAGGTTTAGCCCGAAATGTACTTGCTGCAAAAGTTGATAATGAAATATGGGATGCAACACGCCCAATCAATCATGATGTAAAATTGAGGTTATACACATGGGATAATACCGAGGGGAAAGCCGCCATGTGGCATTCATCTGCTCACCTGATGGCTGAAGCAATCGAATTGCTATTCCCGAATGTTAAGTTTGGTATTGGCCCTGATATCGAAAATGGTTTTTATTACGATATGGATTTTGGCGATCACAACGTCGTTGCTGAAGATCTGGTAAAGATTGAAGCAAAGATGATAGAACTGGCCCGTCAAAAACAACAATTCATTCGTAAAGATGTATCTAAAAAAGATGCGATTGAATACTTCACCAAAAAAGAGGATCCATACAAGCTTGAATTGATCAATGATCTGCAGGAAGGTTCAATCACTTTTTACGAGAGTGGTTCATTTACCGATTTGTGCCGTGGTCCGCATATTCCCGATACCAGTTTCATTAAGGCCGTTAAGCTCTTGAAAATTGCAGGAGCCTATTGGCGTGGTGACGAAAAACGCAAACAACTTACCCGTATTTATGGCATCACTTTTCCAAAGCAGAAAGAACTGACCGAGTATCTCGAATTATTGGAAGAAGCCAAGAAACGCGATCACCGCAAGTTGGGTAAAGAGATGGAGCTCTTTGCTTTTTCGCAGAATGTAGGTTCGGGCTTGCCTTTGTGGCTGCCAAAAGGAACTGATTTGCGAATGAGACTGGAGAATTTCCTCAGAAGCGTTCAAAAGAAAGCAGGCTATTTGCAGGTAATCACTCCGCATATTGGAAATGTAGAACTCTATAAGACATCCGGGCATTTCCAGAAATATGGAAAGGATTCTTTTCAACCCATTGATACGCCGGTTGAGGGAGAACAATTCATGCTTAAACCCATGAATTGTCCCCACCATTGCGAAATTTACAAAGTAAAACCCCATTCATACAAAGACTTACCGGTTCGTCTTGCCGAATTTGGAACCGTATATCGTTATGAACAAAGTGGTGAACTACATGGTTTAACAAGGGTGCGTTCCTTTACTCAGGACGATGCGCATATCTTTTGCCGCCCCGATCAGCTGAAGCAAGAATTTATCGGTGTGATTGATATTGTTCTTCACATCTTTAAAGTATTGCATTTTGATGATTACACCGCTCAAATCTCTTTGCGTGACCAAAATGACAGGGCAAAATACATCGGTACCGACGAAAATTGGGAAAAAGCAGAACAGGCAATTTTGGAGGCTACACAGGAAAAAGGAATGAAGACCACCGTTGAGTATGGCGAAGCCGCTTTTTATGGCCCGAAACTTGATTTCATGGTTCGTGATGCTATCGGTCGCAAATGGCAACTTGGGACGATCCAGGTAGACTATAACTTACCTGAGAGATTTGATCTTGAATATGTTGGAAGTGATAACCAAAAGCATCGTCCGGTGATGATTCATCGTGCGCCTTTCGGTTCGATGGAGCGTTTTGTAGCCGTGCTGATTGAACATACTGGAGGAAAATTTCCGCTGTGGTTAACCCCGGAACAGGCCATTATTTTACCAATCAGTGAAAAATATCATGAATATGCAAATAATGTTTTAAATTTGCTGAATAATTCCGATATTCGCGCCACAATTGATGAGCGCAGCGAAAAGATAGGTAAAAAGATCAGAGACGCTGAACTTCAAAGGATTCCGTATCTACTTATTGTAGGGGAAAAAGAGGCTGCCGAAGGGAATATCTCTGTCAGAAAGCAGGGAAGTGGAGATTTAGGCACTTTTAGCATCGAAAAATTTGCTAATTTAATTAATGACGAAATCAAAACCATACTCGGATAAGATCCGCGAAATAAAATAAATACGAAGTCAAACTAATCAATAGGAGAACAAACGATAGCAACATTACCAACTAAACCGAGGGGTCCCAGGGGGCCGCATGTGAAACCTGAGAATCCCCACAAGATCAATGAATTTATCAAGGCACCTGTTGTACGGGTTGTCGGTGATAATATTGAACAGGGTATCTTTAATATTAAAGAAGCTTTGGAAATAGCTGCCCGTTTAGAACTTGATTTGGTTGAAATTTCACCCACTTCAGTGCCGCCGGTCTGCAGGGTGATAGATTACCGGAAGTTCTTATATGAGCAGAAGCGGAAACAAAAAGAGATCAAGGCGAAAACGGCCAGGATTGTTGTTAAGGAAATCCGACTGGGGCCCAATACTGATGACCATGATTTCAATTTTAAGCTGAAACATGCTATCAACTTTCTGCAGGAAGGTGCCAAAGTGAAAGTGGATGTCTTCTTTAAAGGACGTTCGATTGTTTATAAGGACCAAGGTGAAATCATATTATTGAAATTTGCTCAAAGCCTTACCGATTACGGCAAGGTAGAACAACTGCCCAGACTTGAAGGAAAGCGAATGATCATGATTATTGCCCCCAAAAAGAATTAATTGCATATTATTAATAATCACACAAATAAAAACTGAAGCAATGCCTAAAATGAAGTCAAAATCTGGCGCCAAGAAACGTTTTACTGTGACAGGCACCGGTAAATTGAAAAGGAAGCATGCTTATAAGAGCCACATTCTGACAAAGAAAACGAAAAAGCAAAAGCGTAACCTGACTTATTTTGCTATCGTTGACAACACAAATGTTAAGGCTGTTAGAGATATGCTACAGTGCTAATTATTAAATTTTAACCTTACTTTTAGCTTGTTAAGATCCTGTAAGAGGGACGCTAAAGTAAAAAACTGAGAAGTAATGCCAAGAAGTGTAAATGCAGTTGCCTCAAGGGCAAGAAGAAAAAAGATCCTCAAACTCACCAGAGGATACTTTGGACGTCGTAATAACGTCTGGACCGTTGCGAAAAATACCTGGGAAAAAGGTCAGCAGTTTGCTTATCGTGACCGTCGCGCCAAGAAAAGAAACTTCAGAAATCTTTGGATTATCCGTATTAATGCTGGTGTGCGTCAGTTTGGTCTGTCATACTCCGCATTCATGGGATTGATTCATAAGAACAACATTGAAATTAATCGTAAAACCCTTGCCGATTTGGCAATGAATAACCCTGAAGCTTTCAAAGCTGTTGTGGAAAAGGTTAAAAAATAGTTTTATCTTTTGATAAGAAAAAGGATGCCCATCGGCATCCTTTTTTTGTGTGAGGCCGTCTGAAAAGCCAAAAAGAAAGATGCTCTCCTTTTATCAGGTTATTTTTGCCAGGTTGCAACAATAGTCAACTGCCAGGACTCGGTTTCCATCTTTGTTAATTCACGCAGGCGAAACCTTCTGAAGCCTTTGCTGTTTCTATGGTTGTCGCATGTTTGAATGGTTGGTTTCAATATTTTAAAGACACGAACATGCCCAAACTGTACAAGTTTGAGGCTTTCACTTTATTTATTCACCCACTGTTGATAATTTATGACGCACCGGACTATTACGACAGCCTCTTTTTTATTCCGGTCCGGATTACAGTGAACAATAGGAGCTGCAAAGTTTTATAGAAATCCTCATATATCTGTAAGAAAAATCAGTCATTTATCATAAGTTGTTAAATTTTTAAATAATTCCAATATATTACAGGAGCAATCAATTTCTGCTTTACATTTGCAGCATCAAAACACAATCGACATGTTTATCCTGAACAATTTTAATCTTCTAATTAATAATAATCCGTTTGAAAGATAAATGGGGGGAGATTGATTGTTAAAAAAATATAGCAAAAAGGCTTTCCCGAAAGGAAGGCCTTTTTTCATTTATCCTGGATACTGTTGGAAAGGACGATGGATTGAATAAAAACTTGAAATTGAATAAAAATTAAATAAGTCAAATAATAATTATATGTGTGGAATTGTTGCAGTTTTTGATTTGAAGGTACCTTCTCAGGATTTAAGAGTCCAAGTTCTTGAGATGTCTAAGAAACTTCGCCACAGAGGACCAGACTGGTCAGGCATTTATTGTGGTGAAAAAGCAATTTTGGCTCATGAACGACTTTCTATTGTAGATCCGGCATCAGGGCAGCAACCATTGTTCAGCAAAGACGGGAAACACGTTTTGGCTGTAAATGGAGAAATATACAATCATATGCAAATTCGTGAAAAGCTGAACGGCTCTTACGAATTTCTGACCAATTCAGATTGTGAAGTTATTTTAGCGCTCTATCGCCAAAAAGGAATAGAGTTCATCGAAGATCTCACCGGTATATTTGCTTTTGCCTTGTACGACGAGGAAAAAGATTGTTATTTGATCGCCCGTGATTCTATCGGAGTAATTCCCTTGTACATGGGATGGGATAAATTTGGTAACTTTTATGTTGCTTCCGAGCTTAAGGCATTGGAAGGCGTTTGCAATAAAATAGAAGAATTTTTGCCCGGCCATTATCTTTACAGTAAAGACGGGGTGATGAAAAAATGGTACAAACGTGACTGGATGGAATATGAGACAGTCGAAAAGAATGGTGCCGATATCGCCGTGTTGAAACAAGCGCTCGAGAGTGCAGTCCATCGTCAGCTTATGTCGGATGTACCTTATGGGGTATTGCTTTCGGGCGGACTTGATTCTTCAATAATCTCCGCCATTGCAAAGAAGTATGCCGGTCTTCGTATCGAATCCAAGGATACCCAGCAGGCATGGTATCCACAATTACACTCTTTTGCTGTCGGGTTGGTGGGTTCACCCGATTTGGCTGCCGCTGCTAAGGTGGCTGAACATATCGGATCTGTGCACCACGAGATTCATTTTACGATTCAGGAAGGACTCGATGCAATCCGGGATGTGATTTACCACCTGGAGACTTATGATGTTACAACTGTCAGGGCTTCTACCCCAATGTACCTGATGGCCCGGGTAATCAAGTCTATGGGTATTAAAATGGTACTCTCGGGTGAAGGGGCAGATGAAATTTTCGGTGGGTACCTTTACTTTCACAAGGCTCCGTCAGCCAGGGCTTTTCACGAAGAAACCGTTCGGAAAATCAGTAAACTTCACTTGTATGACTGTCTGCGGGCGAACAAATCGATGGCTGCATGGGGCGTTGAAGGTCGTGTTCCATTCCTGGACAAGGAATTCATGGATGTGGCCATGCGTTTAAATCCTGAAGAAAAGATGGCGAAGAATGGTCGTATCGAAAAATGGATATTGCGCAAGGCTTTCGAGGACTATCTACCTGAAAGCATTGCTTGGAGACAAAAGGAACAATTTTCAGATGGGGTTGGATATAACTGGATCGATACCTTAAAGGAAACTACTTCTCAATTGGTTTCGGATGAGCAGTTGGCAAATGCCCGGTATCGTTTCCCGATTAATCCGCCGTTGTCGAAAGAAGAATATTTTTACCGGTCTATTTTCAGTGAACATTTTCCTTCCGATTCAGCCGCAGCCACCGTACCTTCGGTACCATCGGTTGCATGCAGCACACCCGAAGCCATTGCCTGGGATCCTTCATTTAAGAATATGAATGAACCTTCAGGACGTGCCGTTAAAAGTGTTCATACACAGGGGTATAAATAAAACGTGTTCACTCTGAAATGAGAGCGCTATAATTCAAGCTCGTTATTGGGTTTGAATTCGAATGTAGAAATAAAAAGGTAAAAAGACCGGTGATCCTATAATCTCCGGTCTTTTTTTCACATGGTCATTTTTGATTTCACGCATGAATTGAATAAAAGCAATCAAAACACTTATTACTTTTACAATAATAATTCAATAATGACGACAATGCGGGAAGAAAAGGATTTTCTGGGAACAATGCAGGTCCCCAAAGAGGCATTATATGGTATACATGCTTTACGGGCAAAGAAAAATTTTCCTGATACCACAGGGTTTTCTGTTGAATGGTATAAGGCAATGGGTATTGTTAAGCATGCCTGTTATTTAACCTACCTTGATTTTAAAAAGGCGATCTTAAAAAAGAATTTAAAAGAAGAAGGACCGATTCATCTCATTGAGGATCATATTCTGGATGCATTGTTGGCTGTTTCGCTCGAAGTAGCGGATGGGAAATGGTTTGACCAGTTTATTGTTCCTGCTATCAGCGGGGGCGCCGGAACAAGCATCAATATGAATGTAAATGAGATCATTGCAAATGCAGCCTTGTTAAAAATCGGTCTGCAACAAGGGGATTATGATACGATTGATCCTGTAGAACAGGCCAATGTATTTCAGAGTACGAATGATGTTGTTCCCACTGCTCTGAGGGTAGCCGTGATCAGGTTACTTGTACAGCTTGAGACTTCCATCAATACCTTGCGACAGGAGGTAGAACATTGCGAGACACGGTATCGGAATACGCTCCGGATTGGCTATACTCAAATGCAGGAAGCCGTTCCCTCTACCTGGGGAAGGCTGTTCAGCAATTACAGTGACGCCTTGTCACGCGACTGGTGGCGTGTGTCCAAATGCTTTGAACGGATAAAAGTCGTAAATCTGGGAGGAGGCGCTATTGGTACCGGAATTGGAATTCCACGGTTTCATATCATGGAAGTGGTTTCAAAGCTGCAACGGTTAACAGGACTGCCTCTCACCAGGGGAGAAAATCTGAGCGATGCCACCAGCAACCTGGATCCGCTCGTCGAGGTACATGCCATTTTAAAGTCAAATGCCGTCAATCTTGAAAAAATGGTGAATGACCTTCGCCTGCTTGCTGCCGATGTGAGCGCAAATCACGGAATCAGGATTCCACAGGTGCAGGTTGGAAGTTCGATTATGCCCGGCAAAGTCAACCCTGTTATCCCTGAATATGTGATCAGCTGTGCCCATAAAATTTATGCCAATGATCAGTTGATCACTTCACTGTGTGCACAGGGATGCCTTGATTTAAATGCTTACCTGCCTGTAATCGGTCATGCGTTGGTCGAAAGTCTTAAATTGCTCAACGGAATGAACATCACCCTTTGTGACAACCTGTTAAAAGGAATTGTTATCAATGAGGAACAATCGGTAGCAATGCTTTACCGTAGTCCGTCAATAACTACCGCTTTGAATCCTTACATAGGATATCATAGGGCATCCGAGATTTCTATCCTGATGAGGAAGGAGAATGTGGATGTCTTTGAGGCTAACAATCGTTTACAGATGATCGATGACCAATACCTTCGTGAGATTTTAAGCCCACAGAAGCTTACTCAATTGGGTTATTCTATCTTTGATTTAAATCAATAAGGGAAAAGGAAAAAAGTTTATTTAAAAAATTTCTTGTTTCCAATTAAAATGACATTGCGATCATTTTCTTGTTTGATTGTGCGATAATCAATTACTGATTTCATTTTTCTTTAACCCAAATTCCGGTACTCTTTTTGCGTATCTTCATTCACCCTGCCTCAAAAATAAGGTGAACAAAATAAAGAAGATGTCATCTTCAGGTTATTTATCAATCCAAAGGGGTAAAACTGAAAAAAAAGAATTCTATTTTTTAAATTTTTTTACACGTGTGGAAGTAAAAAAATATAATTGATTGAATTTTCAGGAGATAATTAGATGACTTTTGTATCTTTGATTTAAATCTTGGTAAAATGAAAATTACTCGAAACGT
>JAUZOX010000150.1 GCA_030706265.1 Bacteroidota bacterium
GCTACTTTCTGACCTTCTTCTATTCCAAAAGTAATCTCTTTGAAAAGGACTTTTTCACCAAACGATTTTGAGAGCTGATCGACAAGAACAATATTCATGCATTACAATTTAGGTTGCAAAATTAATCCTTTCCGGCTCATAAAAGTCTATAAACAAAAAAAGAGGCTTTCCCAAAAGGCCGATGCCGTCCATATCCGACTCGTTTTCAAGGATTAAATTTTGAATTCGTGATAGTTGGATGTATTTTTTTAAATACTAAATGACTTACAGCCTTTTGCAATCCAGGATAAGCAATTGGTTTTCAGAAAACGTTCTTCCAAATCACTTTTAGCCTGTAAGGAATCTCATGGTCAAGGCCCTATTTATGCCGTATTTTTGCTTTATGATAGCATATGGCCTAAATACGGCATACATACGGCCCCTTTTTGGCAAAAATATTTCATAGCAATGCTGTACAGAAAAAGTGTTCCTGATGATTCAGACTGGATTTTAGGAAGGAAATTTTAAAGGCGAAGTGGTTTTGAAAAGTCAGCATTGAGGATGAATCAATTATTAAGACCTATACGATTAATAAAGCCCGAGACCGATCAGAAATCGCAAGGCAACAATCATCGGGAAAGAGGCTTAACCATTGATTGTCAATGAAAATTATTGCAATAAAAAAGAGCATGCCTCTTATTTTATTTTGAGACACGCTCTTGAAAGATTTTTCAATAAATTCAAAAGGCTATGCTTTTTTGACGTTTATTGCTTTCTGACCTCTTTTATCTTCAGCCAGCTCAAATACGACTGTATCGTTTTCAGCTACTTTTTCTACTAGGCCAGAAACATGAACAAAAATGTCCTTTTGAGATTCGTCGTCTACAATGAATCCGAAACCTTTTTTTTCATTAAAGAATTTAATTTTACCGGTAAACATGGCAGTAATGATAATTTAAACAGTAAATAAGTGAATTTGCGGGAGTGAAATACATCACCCATACAGCAAAGGTAAAAATTTTTTATTCATATCAAAGTTTTTACCAACTTTTATATTTGTATTATAAAAATTTTTTATAAATAAAATTTGGATCTGTCAGAAAAGCCGGAGCATGATGTCTTTTAAAAGTAAAATACTCCCGGCCATGATTTTCCATTATCTTTTTCGTTTCGATTTTGCCTTTACGAATAATGATAAACGCTGTTGATGAAAGTGTGATGACATTAAATTATCTCTTGTCCCGGACGAGAGACCATTCACGCAACAAACAATGCAACGGCAATTAAAAGATCGATATCCGTTTCTTAATAACCCTCACTCCTTTACACGCATCATTAATTGCCAATGGGTATTGACGCAGCAGATCAAACGCCCCATTCTAATCGGACCTTGGCGATTCAATAAAAAGAGGATATCTCTGGCTTTTGAGATACCCTCCTTCATAATTTCATCAAATTCGATTTCGCAGCTAATGAAAACTGATCTGTGGATTATCCGATTTTAGGCCCAGCTGCAGCCAATCTTTTTCCTTCTGCCGTATCCGTGAAATTATTGAAGTTATCAATGAATTTTTGAGCAAGATTTAAAGCAGCCGCATCCCATTTTGCAGGATCAGCCCACAAGTTACGGGGATTAAGCAGAACGGGATTCACGTTGTTTACCTGCTTGGGAATATTCAGTCCAAAGATTGCCAGCTCTTCATATTCTGCATTTTCCAATGATCCATCCAATATGGCATCAATGATTGCACGGGTCGAAGGAATATCAATCCGGTTTCCAACGCCATAAGGGCCGCCAATCCAACCGGTATTAACCAGATATGCAGATGAACCATGTTCATCCATTTTTTTAGCAAGTTCTGTTGCATAGGCCGTTGGATGAAGCATCAAGAATGCGGCACCAAAACAGGATGAAAATGTCGGAGTCGGTTCCTTGATTCCTCTTTCGGTACCGGCGACTTTTGCAGTATATCCGCTTAAGAATTGATACATGGCCTGGTCACGGGTTAGTTTTGCAACGGGAGGCAACACACCGAAGGCATCTGCGGTCAGGAAAATAATATTTTGGGGATGACCTCCTTTTGATTTCGGAAGAACAATATGTTTAATATGGTTAATTGGATATGAGACACGGGTATTTTCTGTCTTGGAGATGTCATTAAAATCGATCGCTTTTGTCTCCGGATTAATCACCACATTTTCCAATAATGCATTCCTTTTGATTGCGTTATAGATGTCCGGTTCTTTTTCGGCGCTCAAATTAACGCACTTGGCATAGCAACCTCCTTCAAGGTTAAAGATTCCGTTGTCATCCCAGCCATGTTCATCATCGCCAATCAGCTTGCGTTTCGGATCAGCCGATAATGTGGTTTTACCGGTACCGGATAAACCAAAGAAGATAGCCGTATCACCGTCGGCACCCATGTTAGCAGAACAATGCATCGAAGCAATCCCCCGTAATGGCAGATAATAATTCATGATCGAGAAGATCCCTTTCTTAATTTCTCCGCCATACCATGTTCCACCAATCACAGCCATATGCTCCTTCAAATTGAATACGACATAGTTTTCACTGTTCATGCCCATCTCTTCCCACTTGGGGTTAGTGGCTTTACATGCATTAAGGAGAACAAAATCAGGTTCAAAATCCGCAAGTTCTTCTTCCGTTGGACGAATAAACATATTCTTTACAAAATGGGCCATCCAGGCAACTTCTGTAATAACACGAATGCGCATCCTGGTATTGGTATTGCAACCCGAGTAACCATCCTGAATATAAAGATTTCTCCCTGACAGACGTTCCCCGCTTATTTTTCGCAAGTATTCCCAGTTTGCTTCAGAGAGCATCTTGTTATCTGAACTTTTTTTCCCTGCTACTTTCCACCAGATATTGTTTTCAGAAGTCGATTCTTTAACAATGTATTTATCTTTAGGTGAGCGGCCGGTAAATATACCGGTATCAACAGAAACAGCACCTGTGTTTGTAAGCATACCGTGTTCATAACCCTTTAAACCCGGATCAGTTTCATGCTGATAAAGTTCTTCATACGATAAGTTGTAAAATACGTTTTGAACGTCTTTTATACCGTATTTAGAAAAATCGATTTTTTTACCTGTGCGAAGCGAATTCATAGTCTCTGATTGAATCATAAAAGATAAAAATTAAAAATTATTATTAAGATACAGATGATATTTCATTAAAGTACGACTTCCCGTAATCATTGACATTAAATCGTTTAAAATAAAATGCGTTTCATTGAATCTGTAAATCACTTTTTATTTTATTTCTTTTGAAGTGAATGTTATAATTACAGTGCCTTTACAAAGTAACCATGTTAAAGTGCAACAAATTTAATCGTTTTTGTTACAATTAAAATTCAAAAGAAATAGCAAAAACAAATTTAAACGATTTTATTTCCATGTGATTAAACTATAACACTTAAGCATAAAAAAAGGGTTGCTACCTTCGTAACAACCCTTCCTTTTATATTAAACTAGTCACTTAAAGTGTTTCCTTAATCGCAGCCTGCGATGCAGCAAGGCGTGCAATAGGTACACGGAATGGTGAACAAGAAACGTAGTTCATTCCGACTCTATGACAGAATTCTACTGACGAAGGTTCGCCACCATGTTCTCCGCAGATTCCCACTTTCAGTTTTGGATTGGTCTTGCGTCCTTTCTGGGTTCCCATAATGACTAACTGACCAACGCCTTCCTGATCAAGTACCTGGAATGGATCTTGTTTCAGCAGGTTCTTTTCCAGATAAATCGGTAAGAAAGAACCAACGTCATCACGTGAGTAACCAAAGGTCATTTGGGTAAGGTCGTTTGTTCCGAATGAGAAGAACTCGGCACATTCTGCAAATTGATCAGCGGTTAAAGCAGCACGTGGAATTTCGATCATGGTACCAACCATATATTCTATCTTTTCACCACGTTCTGCAAATACTTCTTCGGCAACACGACGAACGATACTAACCTGCATTTCAAGTTCTTTCTTGGCACCTGCAAGAGGAATCATGATTTCAGGTTTGGTATCGATACCCTTAGCCTTCAGGTTCATTGCAGCTTCAAGGATTGCACGGGTCTGCATTTCAGAAATTTCAGGATACGTATTTCCTAAACGGCAACCACGGTGACCAAGCATGGGGTTGAACTCATGCAGGCTGGCAACTTTACGTTTAACCTGCTCAAGGCTGATACCCATTTCTTCTGCCATGATTTTCTGGTTTGCTTCTTCGTGAGGAACAAATTCATGCAAAGGAGGATCCAGCAGACGAACCGTTACAGGAAGTCCGTTCATGGCTTCGAAGATACCTTCAAAGTCTTCCCGTTGAATCGGAAGCAGTTTAGCCAGTGCTTTGCGGCGACCGGCTTCATCATCGGCAAGAATCATCTCGCGCATTGCCTGAATCTTGATGCCTTCGAAGAACATATGCTCGGTACGGCAAAGGCCAATTCCCTTAGCGCCAAAGTTGCGGGCAACCTGTGCGTCATGAGGAGTATCTGCATTTGTACGGACATGCATCCTTGAATATTTGTCGGCCAATTCCATCAGCTTACCAAAGTTTCCGGACAACGAAGCATCCTGAGTAGCTACCTTGCCTTCATAAACCTCACCGGTTGAACCGTTCAATGAGATGAAATCACCTTCACGATAGGTTGATCCTTCCATCTTGAGGGTACGGGCTTTGTAATCTATTTCGATTTTGCCGGCACCTGAAACGCAGCACTTACCCATACCACGGGCAACAACGGCTGCATGTGAAGTCATACCGCCACGGGCCGTAAGAATACCTTCTGCTACATTCATACCGCGAAGGTCTTCAGGAGAAGTTTCAATACGAACCAGGATTACTTTTTTACCTTCTGCAGCCCAAACTTCTGCATCGTCAGCAAAGAAAACAATTTGGCCGGTAGCTGCGCCGGGAGATGCAGGAAGACCTTTTGCCTTCACCTTGACAGATTTAAGCGCTTTGGTATCGAATACAGGGTGGAGTAATTCATCCAGTTTTTCAGGTTCTACACGTAATACAGCCGTCTTTTCGTCAATCACACCTTCTGCAAGCATTTCCATTGCAATACGGACCATTGCTGCACAAGTACGTTTTCCATTACGGGTTTGTAACATCCACAGTTTACCGTCCTGAATTGTGAACTCGATATCCTGCATGTCTTTATAGTGCGCTTCGAGGTTTTCCTGGGTTTCAAAAAGTTCTTTGAATACCTCAGGCATGGTTTCCTGTAGTGAAGGATATTTGTTTTTACGAACATCTTCGCTGATACCTTGCTGAACAGCCCAACGTTTTGAACCTTCGAGGGTGATTTGTTGAGGAGTACGGATACCGGCAACAACATCTTCACCCTGAGCATTGATCAGGTATTCACCGTTGAAAATGGCTTCTCCTGTTGCGGCATCACGCGTAAAGGCAACACCGGTTGCAGAATTCGACCCCATATTGCCAAATACCATGGCCTGAACGTTAACAGCAGTACCCCATTTTGCAGGGATGTTGTTAAGTTTGCGGTATAAGATTGCACGGTCGTTCATCCAGCTGTCAAATACGGCAGTGATGGCACCCCAAAGTTGTTCCCATGGATTTGTTGGGAAATCGTGACCGGTTGTTTCTTTGACTGCTTTTTTAAAGCGGACAACCAAATTTTTCAAATCATCTACAGTCAGTTCGGTATCCAGTTTGACACCGGCTGCTTTTTTCTGTTCATCAATGATGACTTCGAATGGATCCAGATCTTCCTTTGAAGAAGGTTTCATTCCAAGAACTACATCACCATACATCTGAACGAAACGGCGGTATGAATCCCATGCAAAACGTGGATTGCCGCTCTTTGCTGCAATACTTTCAACTACTTGATCGTTCAAACCAAGGTTCAAAATAGTATCCATCATACCTGGCATGGAAGCACGGGCACCTGAACGGACAGAAACCAGTAAGGGATTCTTGGTATCACCGAAGAGAGGTCCACCTACTGCTTCTTCAACTTGTTTCATCGCCTTTTCTACAGATGGCTTGATAATATCAACAGTCTTTTTTTGTCCGATTTTATAATACTCGTTACAAACTTCTGTTGTGATAGTAAATCCGGGAGGAACTGGTATGCCGATCAAATTCATTTCATGAAGGTTTGCTCCTTTACCTCCCAGCAGATTTCTCATACTTCCGTTACCTTCAGCTTTCTTTCCGCCAAAGAAGTAAACGTACTTGTTTTCACTCATTGCTTGGTCTCCTAAAATTGTTTGATAGTTATTTAATTAAATTTCAACAGTTTACCTATTTTACTTTATAAATTGAGGTGCAAATTTACGCAAAAAAAATTTCATATGTCTTATTTGCAAATGGATGTTTTTGCAAATAATTACAAATAATTTATCAGATAAATAATGCTAATACCATCCTTGCGAATAAGCACCTCTGCTTATCCGCAAAACTCACGTTATGAGCGAACTATGATCTACAATATTATTTCTCAGACAATAACTGATCAACGAATTTCTGGGTCTCGGCGGCATATTCCTTGAAATACGTTCCGGTGCCCGGTCCGCTGAAACCGGTATGCACCTTCCGGATCACCCCATGGCGATCGATAAAGACAGCCGTTGGAAATGCCATCGGGCCCTGAAGCATCGGAAAAGCAGCTGTTCTGTCTTTGCTTCCTGCTTCACCGGCATAAAGA
>JAUZOX010000151.1 GCA_030706265.1 Bacteroidota bacterium
GTACATGTTTCGCTGTTGTTTCGTACGTGTCTCGTACGTGTTTCGTACTATAGAGCGAGACAGGTACGAGACAGGTACGAGACACGTACGAGACTGGTACGAGACAGGGGTAAGTTATATACCCTTTATATACCGGTTATATACCAATATCCCCTCAAAAAAGACAACCTGGAGAATGTTCAAATAAAAGTGTCAAAGTTCAAAGGGGAGTATTCAATAAAGTGCAGATCCACGCTTTTTTTGGGTAATTCCCATTATTCCCTGCACTTTATTGTTCCAAAACAGGCATAAATAGCTATATACCGATACAAATTAAGAGCTCAGCAGACGCTAACCAAGGATTTTTCGCTTTGAAAATGTAACCGGAAATTTGCAACTCCGAATCAGTTGCAAACTGATTTTATTTTTAGTCCGGGTTAACGTTACGCTCAAACCAGAACTAAAATAAACCCGGATCGTTCGAATTTTATCGTTTTCAGAATGATTTTTTAACATATTCATAATCTTATTATTATGAAACCATAACTTCATTCAATGCACATTCAAACGTCAGCCTAACGTCTGCGTCGGTCATATGGGTTATCGGTGGGTAATTGCATTAGGATCCGGTCCCAGGAAGCCAATCAGAGTGCAATAACACACGTATATCCAGCAATATACCCCAGGTGCAAGGCTGCCGTCAGGCAAACACAGGATTTTGGAATGGCATGGGTTCTGACAATCTTACATGCCGCTTATTTCGGGTTTAAAAGGATCTTTCCAAACCTAAAAAAATATTGATCAAAAAAAGTATAATCTATAATTATGATTAAAAAGTGTGCTAATTTATAACTATATTTGAAGTAGAAAATCATCTTGCTTCAGATTACTGAACTAATTGAGACTAAAATTACAAGATGACAAGCTCAGAATTTTCGCTGGAATAATGCTTGTTATTACATATAATTCAGGGCAATAGTAAAGAATATAATGATTAATACCACTGTGAATAAAAGCTATCCATTTTAACGCAGAGATTCACGGATTCTTATAAAATAAAGGAGAAAATATAACTATATTCGTTTCTCAGGAAAACTTTTCATATCACATAAGCTAACTCTGGACAGCAAGGTAAGCTTTCCGCATTTAAAAGAAATCATTTCGATAATTCTAAAGAGTAACACTAAAACCAGTCATTATGAAGAAAGTACGATTACTGTTTTTCTTAATTACAGGAATTTTTATTTGTCAGGCTTGTATAAATCAATCAGACTTTGATTTTAACAAGATGACAAAACCTGTATATTCCGGTGAATGGGCCGTTCCATTAGTCACTTCGCATGTTACGATTAGTAATCTTCTCAAAAACCAGACGAGTACACTTCAAATCGATCCGCAAGGATTAGTAAAACTGGTTTTCAGTGCAAACAGCATCTCATCTCAGACAGCCGACCAAATGATGAAGATTCCTGATCAAAACATGACTATACAATATTTTTCATTTTCAACTACTAATCCGTCAGTAGATTTGTCAACAGGCAAACAATATTCGACCTCTTTTTTAGCCGACATACCTTTAACTCCGGCAAACGCAACCCAACGAATAGATTCTATCTATGTAAAGGCGGGTACTATAAGAATCCCTATCAACACTAATTTTAATAAACCGGCAACTATCACGATTCAGGCGCCCAATATCATAAACAAATCGACCCGCCTCAAATTAACCATTCCACAGGTCAATATTACACCCGCAACACCAAATTCATTTGTCAACGTCGATGTCAGCAACTGCATTTTGATCTTAAAGACAGTAAACGGAGTTCCTAACACGATTCATTTTGATCTCAATTTATCCGTGCAGGGGAACTCAAATCCGACTCTTGCCAATTATACATTGAATATGCCTGTCAGTATAACCAATTTACAGTTTTCAAGCATGTATGGCAACCTGGGGCAATTCACTTCAAACTTAAGTCAGACTTTTGATTTTTCCACTTTCAAAGGAAACCTGGGGACAGGTTTTCAATTCGCGCCTGGCGCTATTAACCTTAATCTTTCTGTTGATAACAGTTTCGGATTGCCGGTCAGATATACCGCAACCACGTTTAATGCCCATTCTGACGTCAACACCCCGCATGATGTTCCCATTTATTTATTTGGATCAACGACTCCAAACACTTTCGATATCGCAGCGTCAACTGCCATAGGAACTACGAAAACGACGACTGTTACCTCCACAAATCCAAATATTACCGACGCTTTTAACATTTACCCCAATAAAATTGTAATGGTTGCCAATGCACAAACGAATCCCAGTGGCCCCGGCAATCTTAACTTTGTGACGGATAAGAGTATGATGACGGCAAACATGAATATCATGTTGAATTTCTTTGCCAGCATCCAAAACTTTACGTTCCAGGACACATTGGATTTTGATCTAAAGGATATTACCAAACTTGAAAGTTTGGCTTTCAGGATCAATACAACCAATGGATTTCCTATTGGAGTAAAACTGCAGGCATATTTCACGGATAATAATTACAATGTCCTCGATGCCATGTTCACAGACCCGCTGCCCGACTTTCTCAAACCGGCAACTGCAAGTGGGGCACCTGATTACAAGACCATCACCCCTACTTCATATCAGTTCCCCGATATCATCTATGATCAGGCAAGGATCAATAAAATAAAATATGCCAAAAAGATAATCCTAAAGCTTGTGCTTAACACCCCGAATAGCGGCCCGGTTAAGATTTACGACAGCTATTATTTTGACACCAAGATTGCCGTACGTGCTAAAGCAAACTTACAATCCAATTAATCCTGTAAACCATGAAAACCAGCTATTTTAAAAACATAGTCGTGCTGATAATGGCACAGGCGTTAATGATCGCGAATTTGAATGCACAGAATGAGCGCTCAATGTATTACATGCAACAAGTCCCTGAATCCTCATATGGCAACCCTGCTTTCATGCCCGGTTTTAAATTTTATTTAACCATTCCCCCTTTTCAAACCGTTTATGGGGCTTATCACAACAGTGGATTCAGCTATAATGATGTTGTCACCAAAAGAGCGGATGATTCGCTTGTATTCGATCAGAATAAGCTGCTTAAAGCCATTGGAAATAATAACGATGTAGGTTTCACGGCTTCGGAAGATGCTTTTGCACTTGGTTTTAAAGCAGGTAAGAATTATATCAGCTTTTCATTGGGCGTACGAGCCTCTTTCAATTTTCATTATACAAAGGACCTGATGTCATTGCTGATTAATGGAAATGCCCCTTTCATCGGCAAGACAGTTGAGATAAGCGGAGCAAAAATTTACGGCATTGCTTATACTGAAGCAGGGATTGGATTTGCCAGGGAGATCAATTCAAAACTCAAAGTTGGTGCACGGCTTAAATATTTGTGGGGTGATGCTGCAATCAATTCGGAAAACTCAAAGATCACATTAACGACAGATCCGGTCACTTATGCCTTATCCGTTGTTTCGGATGTACATCTTGATTTAGCTTATGCTACAAAGCACAAGGATAATGGTGATGAAATATTTGATCCGCGTGGAATGTTTAAAAATCCCGGTGTTGCTTTAGACCTGGGAGGTGAATATAAAGTGAACGATAAACTATCTGTCAATGCCAGTATCCTGGATATAGGCAGCATTACATGGAAGGAGAAAGTTACCAATTATGTCAGTTCAGTAGCCAATAATAACTTCACCTTTAACGGATTAAATGTTGATAATCTGTTTAGTAAAAACAGCAACATTGATTCTACTTTTGCGAATTTAGGCGATACGATCAAGGATAAATTCAAAGTCAAAGAATTGCATAATTCATTCAAAACAAGCCTTGTAAAAAGAGTAAACATTGGCGCGACCTGGCAGCTCGATAATCGAAACCTTGCAGGCATTGTTATTCGGAACGAGTTTTTTGCAGGCAGTTATAACCCTTCCGTGACGCTCTCCTTGAATCATCAATTTGGCCGAATCTTAAGCGGTACTATTACCTATTCTTATATTGACCGGTCACTTACCAATATTGGAGCCGGCCTGGCATTTAATCTGGGGCCATTGCAAATATATGGCGTAGTGGATAATGTCATAGCGCCAATGCAAATTCAAAAGACGCAAACGATCAATGCGCAACTAGGTCTGAATCTGGTTTTTGGAAACATGCTAAAGAAGACAATAAGATCTGAACCGGAATCACACCCTGTGGTTCCAGAGCCAACACCCACGACTCCAACCCAACACTAAATTCAAGATCAATCATAGGCTTTCATTAACGGAGCTTATGGTTAGATTACAATTTCAAAAAAGAGGGTGTCTCTGACTTATGAAAAACCCTCTTGCCTCCAACTTTAAATTCATTACACCCAACTTTGAAAAAAGAGTGTAATCAAGAATTAATTTGCTTTATCCAATCATCAACTGAATTGACAATTTCATTATCAAATACTAACGATGCAATTATTGCATAATCTTTCGATTTTTGCAAATCAAGGCTTTTCTTTAATGAACCGACTTTTGCAAAGTTGTGATCCGCCTTTGGAATCTCTACCATCGTAGCTTTCCCTGGTCGATAGTAATTAGCGGCATCTACCATTTCCATAACCATCCCACTTTCTGTCAATTCTGAATCTGCAGTTCCATGGATAGCCAACATATTTGTATTCATATGTCTCAAATAAATCCAGTTATCCATTTTTTCTACCGAATGGGTATACATGATATTTCTGCCCAGAAAGTTATCACCGCCTTTCCAGTTAAACATTTTTCGCATGACTGCAGTCAATTCCGGATTTATTTCAGCAAAAGCAGTAGGCGTCATCTTTTTTACCAGAATGCCATCTATTATGTAACGGCATTCCTCCATTATATTCGTTGCCTGGAGCGGGGTGATTTTACTATTCATCAACTTATGCCACAACATATTATTGAGGGCTTCTGAAGTCGGATGAAAACATGTTCCGTAGACAATTACACCTTTAACGGGGGTCCGTGCAGCAAGTAAAGAACAGATTTTTCCACCCGTGCAATGACCAAATAAAAAAGTTTGAGTAGAATCGACAAACTTATAACCTTTCAACTGGTGCAAAGCCTTTTCAAAAGCAAGCGTTTCCAATAATATATCGACCTGGTCACTCGCCAATTGGTCAAAGTTTTCACCAATGCCCACCCTCTCAACACGCATACAAACATATCCCCTCTGGGTCAGATTGTCTGTTAACTTGCGATACAAATTTTCCGCAGGAACGTTGCAAACCGATCCGGATGTTCCGCTTTGCACAAGCAATATGGCCGGAGCTTTTACAATATCCTTGGGTTTAGTAACTATACAGCGGATCGCCCCTGAAAAGAAAGGCACTTCATCATAAATCACTTCGAATTGCTCTGAATTCTCAATATCCGAAGTTGTCGGTTTCCTCAGATTAAGGAAGTGAACTTTTTTATCACGCCAAATTTTGTAATTAACAATTTCGCCCGGCTCTCTGGCTATCTTTTCCGGAGATACTTCATTAGGACCGTTTACTTCCCGTCCATTTACAGCTAAGATAATGTCGCCTTGACGAAGTGCTATCTGAGATCCATTCGCAACACCTTTGGCATTTAAGACATAAACACCCATCGCAAAATTAAGTCCATTTGCATTAGCAATGGTTTTTGTCATCCGAACTAAATTGTTCTCTTTTGTTCTTTTGGTAAATGTGGATTTTGCATTCACCATGCCACCGTCTATTAGCAGCAACAAACTGATAAATAAAAGAATAGTTTTCATTGTTATTAATTTTTAGTGAACGTTTTTAAAAGAGTAGTTGCGAACGCAGGTAGTGAATTAATACAATGAGCAGTTAAGTATACTAGTATTTGTAGACGACCTTTTAAGTTAAAAGTTACAAAAAAGAGTAAGAAGTTTGTTAATATTGTAACATGTTAATAATAAACACATCACGTTCCATGAATCGAACGTACGCAAGAATTAGGTAAATACAAGAATGATCTGGTTTCAACTTCCAAAACGATACCCAATCCCCGATTCGGTATTTAACAACTGTGGTTTGGCAGGATCGTCTTCCACTTTTTTCCGTAACTGTGCAATGAATACCCTCAAATATTGGGTTTGCTCAATGTAGCCCATCCCCCAGATTTCTTTTAAAATATATTGATGTGTCAATACCCGACCTTCATTTTTGGCCAACAAGGCTAAAAGTGAAAATTCGGTAGATGTAAGTTTTATAATCTCATTGTTTTTACGTGCCAGATGATTGGCTAAGTCTATAGTTAAAGAACCAAAGGATAAACTGGGGGTTTCAGAAGTAGTCTGACTCTGACGAATGGCAACGCGGATACGTGCCAATAATTCGCCCGTCCTGAAAGGTTTAATGAGGTAATCGTTGGCACCATTATCGAGAGCATTAATGATATCATCTTCTGAATTGCGAACCGATAAAATAATAATCGGTTTCTGAAACCATTCACGAAGCTTTTTTAAAATTTCAATGCCATCGTTATCGGGTAAACCCAAATCGAGAATGATCAGCATAGGCTGCCCCGTAGCAGCTTGAACCAGTCCTTCCTTACCGGTAGAAGCTTCCAATATTTTATAACCATTTGCCGAAAGCGTTATTTCAAGCAAACGACGGATTTGAACTTCGTCA
>JAUZOX010000152.1 GCA_030706265.1 Bacteroidota bacterium
GAATGTGGAACCATGTTCTCCGGGCTTTATGCACAACATTATCTCGTCATCAGCCAGCACTGCCGAAATAGGCATCACTCCTCCGGAAAGGGCTTTCCCAAGAATCAGGATATCGGGGTGAACCCCTTCATGATCACAGGCCAACAGTCTGCCGGTTCGGGCAATACCCGTTTGTACTTCATCAGCAATGAACAGCACATTTTTCTCTTTACAGAGTTCATAGGCTTTGGATAGATACCCATCATCCGGCACATAGACGCCTGCTTCACCCTGGATCGGTTCAACCAAAAAACCGGCTACATTAGGATCAGCAAGCGCTTCAGAAAGTGCATCCAGATCATTGTAAGGAATTTTAATAAAACCCGGGGTATAGGGTCCATAACCCAGGTAAGCATCCGGATCTGTCGACATGGAAATGATGGTAATCGTACGGCCATGGAAATTCCCATCACAGACAATGATCCGGGCATGGTTTTCGGGAATTCCTTTTTTGGTATAGGCCCATTTGCGGCAGAGCTTGAGCGCGGTCTCATCGGCTTCAGCGCCACTGTTCATGGGCAGTACCTTGTCGTAACCAAAAAGATTTGTAACATACTGCTCATAAACGCCCAGACAATCATTGTAAAAAGCACGTGAAGTGAGAGTGAGCTTCTGTGCCTGATCAATCATTGCGGCAATTATTTTGGGATGGCAGTGCCCCTGGTTAACGGCTGAGTAGGCCGATAGAAAATCATAATACCGCTTTCCTTCAACATCCCAAAGGAAAGGTCCCTCGCCACGGGAAAGGACAACCGGAAGAGGATGGTAATTGTGAGCACCATATTTCTCTTCAAGTTGAATAGCAAGATGTGAGTTTGTCAGTTCAGTCATGTCATTCGAAATTATAATCTTTCGCTTGAATCATTATCACAAAATTATAGTTTTAAAATTGCCAATGAATAAAATCCGATAATTTATATTCATTCTTTATAGAATCGATTGATAACGGCAGGAAAGAGAGCAGTTGAAAAGCAGATATAAATTGATAATCAGGAACCTTTATTTTGATCCTTCCTATTGCAATCAACCTATCAGGCAGTTTAAATTTTCATTAAATTATTTTAAAAAATAATCGTCCATTCGTTTGGACGAGTTGTTTAAATTGTATATTTGAAGGTATATAATCCCCTAATATCTGTGTTGTATGGAAAAAGAATCATTGGAACTAACAGAGCCTTCAGGGGTGTTTGCGTTTACCACAATCCGCGATGTGGTAAATCAAACACTACAAAATTCAATCTTTGAAAGTGTCATAGCCGATAACCTGTCAGGCATATCAAGCGGATTTAAAAAACTCGATCATTTAACGGGCGGATTTCACCCCTCAGAATTCACTCTCATTGGAATTCGTCCAAGCATGGGCAAAACAGCCCTTCTGCTATCTCTCCTGTTTAATATCGCCGTTACCGGCAAGAAAAAATCCGTAGTCTTCAGTCCGGAAAGAACTTCAAAAAAGCTGGTGCAAAGGCTGATTGAAAGCGAAACGGGTATGTCGGTTGAAAAAATCAGGCAGGCTAAATTGAAAGATAGCGACAAGGAACATCTGCATACCTTGATTGGAAGCATTGCCAACGCTGAGATTCTAATTGATGACAGTCAAAATTTAACCATAGAAGAAGTGGTTGAACGTTGCCAATCAATTGCAGGAACTCATCATGTAGACATCATAATGGTCGACTACCTTGAAACATTTTTAAAACACACAACCGATCCTGAAGAAAAAACATTCACGCAGGAAAGGGTTGTTGAAGCACTTAAAAAACTTGCTGTCGAACTCAATGTTCCGGTTATCCTTTTCTCAAAAGTAGAGAAAACAGGTGCCATATCCACCGGAAAACTGCATTTGACCTTGGACGATATTCCGGATTGTATTAAAGCAAAAGCCGACAGCATCATACTGGTCGACCGGCCCTACGTGGATCAGATTCAGAAGGATGATAAATACAAACATGGTTGTGCAGATCTGATCATTGCCAAGAATGCATATGTCAGCAATGCAACAACGGTTTCCGTGCGATTCCTTGACAGCATTGACAAGTTTGTGGACTTTGAATAAGTAAAACTAACCAGAAAAACAAGGTTTAAATCTATATGTAAACCGCTGTAATAATTTATTTTACAGCGGTTTATTGTTTTTTTCAATTTGTCATCCCCTTTTGTAACACAACTTTGATAACAGAATTGTGGGGTTTATATACTTATCATGACTTATTCCTTCTAAAAGCAACTGCTATGCAGGAAAGCAAATTTATTTTCCAAATACTTGTGATATCTACGATACCTTGTTTAATGCTAAAACTGTTTACCCAAAGTTTTTCTTGAAAAAGTGTTTTTGAGACGGCAACGCGTAAAAAGAACTTCCTGCAATAGCAAGATGAACAACGCCAATAATTAGCCCAACAAAATCAGGCTGGTTTATCATTTGCCGAAGTACGCTGCAAAACTAAAGGAAGCAGCCGCAGAGGATGTTTTTCTCTAAGGCTCAAATCATTTTGCTGAAAAGCTCACATTTATTGTTGCTTGATTATTAATTTCAGAAAACAAAGAGCAGCAATAGAAAATTGAGAAAATGTCCCATTTTTTCCAATTCTCCATATCCCCTTTATTCAGGCGGTATAAAAAAATTTACCCGCCGGTACAGGATTAAACCGAACAATTCAGTTAAACAGCCCAATCCTCCGACAACTATTTCGTCGAAGTGTTGGTACTTGTTTTTCCTGCGAGAGCCGCCGACATAAGGAGCGATTTTTTGTTATTCTTCTCTCTTTAACTTTTCAACTATTCTACGATTACCCAATTAAAAATTGAAATACTGTAAAACAATAAAAATGTTGTACCTTTGCAGCTTCAACAATCAAGTTCATATTGATATCTTTCTCAGCAATGCTTTGCTTCGCCGTTCTTTGGCAAGTCTTCTCATCGTTTAAGTAGACCTCAAATCAGCTTTCTTGTTTGGATTAACAGGTCGCGAAAGTGTGATACACAATTATCGTGACACACTTTTCAACAGATGATTAAATCATTTTTTATCGGAGAAAAAGAAATTAAGTTGCCCATTATTCAGGGTGGCATGGGTGTAGGTATTTCGCTTTCGGGGTTGGCTTCGGCAGTAGCTAACGAGGGTGGAATAGGTGTTATATCATGCGCAGGCCTGGGATTATTGTACAAGCAAAATCAGGGTGATTATCAGAAAAATTGCATTGTGGGGCTTAAGGAGGAGTTGCGTAAGTCTCGTGAAAAAACACAAGGTATTATTGGAGTGAATATTATGGTTGCCTTGTCAAATTTTTCCGATATGGCACGCACTGCGATAGCGGAAAAAGCCGATATCATCTTTTCCGGTGCAGGACTTCCGTTAGATTTGCCATCATACTTAACATTCGACAGTAAAACACTGCTTGTTCCGATTGTATCTTCAGCTCGGGCTGCAAAGATAATATGTGAAAAGTGGTACGCTAATTTTGACTATCTGCCCGATGCTATTGTAGTAGAAGGACCCAAAGCTGGAGGACATTTGGGGTTTAAGAGAGAACAGATTGAAGACGAAAATTACTCATTAGAGAAACTTATTCCTGAGGTTGTAGAATTTGCAGCAAAATACCGTGACATAAAGAAAATTCCAATATTTGCGGCTGGAGGAATTGTGACCGGTAAAGATATTTTACGTTTCATGCAACTTGGGGCATCGGGAGTGCAGATGGGAAGTATTTTTGTTCCTACTTATGAATGCGATGCGTCTGATGTATTCAAACAGATCTATGTCGATTCCTCTCAGGAAGATTTATTGATAATTCAAAGTCCGGTCGGCATGCCTGGTCGTGCTTTCGATGGAGAATTTTTACGAAGTGTGAATAAAGGTAACGAAAAGCCGAAAGCCTGTCATTACCATTGCATCAAAACCTGTGACTATACAAAAAGTCCTTATTGCATTATCAATGCCTTGTATAATGCATATAAAGGCAAAATGGACAGAGGATATGCCTTTGCCGGAGCAAATGCTTTCCTGGCCGAAAAAATATGTAGCGTAAAAGATGTTATTTCTAAGTTGAAATATGAATTTACTGCTGCTCAACATGAATTGAGCGGAAGCATGATCAGTAAATTGTAGTGAAATAGAAATATTCATTTTATCGCTAAAACATATTTTATGTTTTCAAAATATTAATTAAATAATGGTTGTATAAATGCAGCCAAATCAATTATGACATTCAAAGAATTAAATATAGCAGAACCAATATTAAAGGCTCTGTCGAATAAAAAATACGAAATACCCACTCCGATTCAGGAAAAGGCGATACCTCTTGCCCTTGATGGTAGGGACATATTGGGGTTAGCTCAAACCGGAACCGGTAAAACTGCCGCTTATGCAATTCCAATTATACAACAACTGTTATTGTCTAAAGCACTTACAAACAAGAAGCAGACGATAAAAGCGTTGATTCTTACGCCTACAAGAGAACTGGCGATACAAATTGACGAATGCTTTACAGACTATGCCAAATATACAGGACTGCGTAATACCGTAATATTCGGAGGGGTAAATCAACGCCCTCAGGTAGATAAGTTAAGACAAGGAATTGATATTTTAACCGCTACACCCGGAAGACTGCTTGATCTCATCGCCCAAAAGCACGTTCAACTTAACAACATTCAACACTTTGTACTGGACGAAGCCGACCGCATGCTGGATATGGGATTTATACATGATATTAAACGCTTGATTCCCTTATTGCCTGTTAAGAGACAAACATTATTCTTTTCGGCTACTATGCCATCAACTATTGCCAGCTTGTCTAAATCGATACTACACAACCCTTTAAAAGTAGAAGTTGCGCAGGTGTCGTCGGCAGCTGAAACAATAGAACAACATCTGTATTTTGTAGAAAAGCCACAAAAAAGCGATTTACTGATCACTCTGTTAAAACGAGAGTGGAATAAATCAGTATTGGTTTTTTCACGAACCAAACATGGAGCTGATAAGATAGCGCGAATATTGAATAAAAAAGGCATAGGCTGTGAAGCCATCCACGGTAACAAGACTCAGAATGCAAGACAACGCGCCCTCTCGGATTTCAAAACGGGTAAAACACATGTAATTATTGCTACAGATATTGCAGCCAGAGGAATTGATATTGCCAATTTGGAATTGGTAATTAATTACGATATGCCGGATGTGGCAGAAACTTATATCCATCGCATAGGCCGGACAGGCCGTGCAGGCCAAAATGGAATAGCGCTTACTTTTTGTTCCTCAGAAGAAAAAGTGATGGTAAGTGATATCCAAAAACTAACCGGAAAGAAATTAAATGCGCTATTAATACCTGCTTAAAAAAGAACAAAACAAATTAACATGAATAAAAAAGAATTAGAAAAGAATAAACGGAATAAAAAACAGGAAAAACAAAAAAGAAAAGAAAATCGTAAAATCAATAGCGGTGACAAATCATTTGATAATATGATTGCGTATGTGGATGAAAATGGAATAATTACAGATACACCGCCCGATCCCAAATCATTCACAAAAATAGAAGCAGAAAGCATAACAATTTCAACACCTAAAAAAGAAGAAATAGAAGATTCGGCACTGACTGGTCAGGTTGAGTACTTCAACCAAGAAAGAGGTTATGGTTTTATAAAAGATGTTGAAAGTACTGAGAAGTATTTCTTCCATATCAATAATGCCCCCGCTTCTATTAAAGAAGGAAACATGGTTAGTTTCGAGTCAGAACGAGGCCAGAAAGGCATGAGTGCAGTGAATATAACTATTATAAAATAAAGACAATAAACAACTTACAATTAATAACTTAACAAAAAAAGAAATGAATATTTATGTATCAAATTTAAGCTACAGCACAACAAATGAAAGCTTACAGGAATTATTTGCAGAGTATGGAGAAGTTTCATCTGCCAATGTTATAACAGACAGAGAATCCGGACGATCAAGAGGATTTGGTTTTGTTGAAATGCCCAATGACGCAGAAGGACAAAAGGCCATTAATGAATTGAACGAAGCGGAATTTGAAGGAAAAACGCTTAACGTTAATGTTGCCCGCCCGAGAGAGGAAAGAAGCACCGGGGGATACAACAGACGTGGAGGAAATGGTGGCGGATATAATCAAAGACGATACTAATTTGAAATAGGCTAACAATAAAAGGGAAAATTAAAGTCTCTCCCTTTTTAGTTACAGGGTTCATTATCACATACTATTTCAAAACAAATGCTTTATTGCGAAGTATCTCTTAAAAAAATTTCCCAAAAAGTTATTTTTTAATCCTGCCGACAACACTTTTGGACCACTCCGAAGCCATTTCCAGATCAAGTGCATACCTATTTCAATAAGGGATAGAAGGAACTTAAAAAACAGAAACAAGAAACGCGGACCTTGACAGTCCGCGTTTCTTGTTTCTAGGCACATCAAGATGGCTTGGACTAATTCAAGGGAATATTATAAATAGCGCGACTACGTATAACCGAACTCGAAAACGGCATTCATCATTAAAGTAATACCAGAATAGGCACCAGTGTTTTACATTTTTTAACACTTTTAATGTTGAATCATTTACCGGGAGAGCGATTGATTGATTAAATGGGTGTAAATTTGC
>JAUZOX010000153.1 GCA_030706265.1 Bacteroidota bacterium
AAATCCCGTTACGGTATTAATGTAACGGGATTTTGCAAGCCGTATGCGGTATCTCGGCTTGCCTGAAAGTATTGCGGATTAAAGCTGTGCTTTTATCCGATCGATGACTTGCTGATATTCCTGTTCTGTCAGGTATGTCTTTTTAGGATTCATTTCAAAGGTACTTCCAAAATTAAGGCCATCTTTATATTTTGGTACAATGTGGAAATGAAGATGGGCCAGTGTATCTGAGTATGCACCCATGTTGATTTTAGCGGGTGAAAAGACTTTTTTCAGGGTCCTGGCAACATGGGCTACATCCTGCATGAACAGGTTCCTTTCCTCGTCGCTTATTTCGAACAATTCGTTGACATGGTCTTTGTAGGCCACGACGCATCTTCCCGGATGGCTCTGTTCTTTAAACAGGAAGAGTGTTGATGTTTTCAGATCGCAAATCTCGATCATCAATTCTTTTTGTAAACTGTTACGTGAGCAGTATAAGCAGTTTTCGTCTTTTTTCATATGTGAATGATTTTATTAAATAGGTCATATGGAACTCGCAAGTATGCTCGGTTCATTGGTTGATATTTTATTGTTAAACCCTGATATACAGGTTGAAATTTAAAATACAGGACTTCCCGTGGCTACTTTTTAAAAAGAGCCGGTATTTTTGCGCTGACTTCATCCATAGAAGGACTGAAATCAAAAATGATAGAAGGTTTTAACATGAAGAGCTGATGTTCACGTTTAAAGCGTCCTTCGCCACAACCGGTTATATTCAGCATTATTACAGCGTCTTTCTCTACTTTGTTTTCTTTTACTGCATTTATCAAAGAGGCAGTTGCAACGGCTGCTGCGGGGTGAATGTCATTTCCTTCGGTCTCTTCAAAAAGCCGGGCAGCTGCCAGCGCTTCTTCGTTAGAGGCAATGAAAAACTCTCCGTTGGTATCGGTCAGTGCATCAAATAAACCGCCAGCCATTGAGTAGGGGGGACGACGATTTGAAAGCACTTTTGCATTTATCTTTTCAATTTTGTGGCGGCATTCATCGTCACTCATGGGTAGCAATGCCCGCGATCCAGCCTTCCACGCATCATACATCGGATGAAACGGTTTGTTTTGTGAAAGCATTAGTTTGGCTTTGTGTTTGCCGAACCGGCCATCCTGAATGAGCCTAAGAATGGCCTCCCATGCAGCGATGCCACCTGTACCGCTTCCAACAGCCTGAAAATAATAATCCGGAATTCTGCCGATAAAGGTAGTGGCAGAAAGCATGGTAGTGCCCATGCCATCACGGCGTGCTACATTTTTTGCGCCTCCTTCGGTGATGAATCCTTCGAGCTGAGCAGCCAGGTTTGAGAGGTTGATGGCGTCGAAGTAATCACTTCCCGAGCGGGTTGAAACCAATTTTACACATTCGTTCAAGGGACTGTCAAACCACATTGCTGCAAGGCAATCTTCCGGAACACAGAGCAGCAAAGGGATGTGATTGTCTGAGCAGACTTTTGCAAAGGCGCGTGCCGTATTTCCGGCAGAAGCAACGACCAGAATTTTATCCGTGTTCTCATCCAGTCTTGCACAGACCGAATAGGCTTCGGTTTCCTTAAATGAGCAAGTGAGGTTATAAGCATTGCGTTCGGGCCACCATCCATTTAATGTGATGTATAGGTTGGACAGACCCAGGGCTTTGGCCAATCCTTCACTCTTGTATGTTACAGGAGCGCTTGATCCTTTCAGGGTCCGATGAATGGGAAGCCAGTCGGCAAAGGTATAGATGCCGTATTCGGCCCCTTTTAAATGAATTTGTTGTTCCGGGTAAATGGCTCTGATAAGGCCGGGTACATTCTCGCCCGGGGCATCAAGCAACCATCCGGTATCTTCAAAAATAGCTCCTGTTGCCAGGGATTGTAATTTATACATTGGTAAATCTTAAACAGTTTATGGGATTGATCTTGTCCGATCAATTCACAAAAGTAATAAAACCTTTCATTTATAAGTTATTCATGAAGATAATGTTTACCGACTGTTTTTACCCGATTTCCCTTTTGGGCAAGTCTATAAAATGAAGTCATGAAACTATTTATACCCAATGATTTACTTTGCATCCAGCCTGAAAAAGCGGTTCCCAAATCAAAAGGCCATCTGAAAATGAATTCAGACAGCCTTTTGAGTTAAAAACATCAATTATATGGTTATTTCGCCTTTACTTAGAGGGCTGGCAGCATCTTCAACGTATAGGTGAAAGAAGCGGGTGCAGCATAAACCGTATATTGAGGAAGGGGACGGGGACCGCAACCTGCTGAACCAACACCAAGTGTTTGATGGCTGATGCACATCACGGTTGCACTGCTTGCGGGCAGGTCGATTTTATATTCCGGAAGGTCTAATTCCTCATCGGTATAAGGCAGTACCGTGATTTGCATCAGGTTTTGGTCGCTGATTGCATGCAAGCCCATTCCGTTGGCGGAAGTGACTTTTGCCCAACGAACGTCTTCATGATTTCCGCAGTCCATGGGCTTTTCGTATGGAGTCTGTTGTTCTTTAACCGTGCTTGAATAAACATTGACATCGAAGCCGCGTTTGCGGTCGGCATAGTTCTCCATTGGACCGCGTCCAAAATAGGTGAGTTTGTCAAGCTGCTTATCGAGCATCAGACGTACCCCCATGCGGGCAACCACCAGCTGAGGATTGCTGGATGTGACATTGTTATCGGCCGTAATCGTACCGTCGCCTTTGATGGTATAAACAACATCATGGTTGACTACGAATCCGGATTTTCCTTCCCCTTTTAATTTTACTGTAATCTGAGCGGTAGACGGGTCGGATTGCTTTGACGAGAGATCGAGCACGGTCCAGTTTATGTCTCTCAGGCCGTTTTTATCCCAATCCCTTGCGGCCCACATGTCATCGTTACGATGGGGTGCACGCCACAGATGGAGTCTTGGACCTCCATTTCCAGTCAACAGATTGGTAGTTCCTTCCTGGATGCGGGTGAATGTTCCGGCAGTTTTGTCGAATACCATCGTGAAACCATTTCCCTTTAGGGTGATTTCCTTGTCATTTTGCGATAATGTCAGCGGGTTTTTAACCGTAGAATTGTCCGTTTTATTCATTGCGGTCCAAATCTCACTCCCTACTTTGAACTGGGCAGAGGCGACTTCGAATCCTTTTTTAGCCCAGAGTTCATCTTTGTTTTGGGTGAAGGAAACGCGGAGGTAATATTCGGCACCGGGTTTGGGTTTCGCAATGGCATATGGGATCTTAACCTGTTGTTCGGTCAGGGGGGCGATGGTGGGCAGGGCAATTTTACCGCTTGCAATGTTTTTCCCGTTCTCGCTGAGGGTCCATGATGCAGAGTAGCCATCGAGCGTGATGAACTGGTACTTGTTGCGGATTTTAAACAGCCCCTTGTTCAGGTCATCGGGAGTAACTCCTATCCATTGATAGGCTTTTTTCATCTCAGGATAGTGAGGCTTAGGCGTACGGTCTGAAAAGATGACCCCTTTGTGAATGAAGTAGTGGTCATTGGGGAATTCTCCGAATCCACCGCCATAGGCTATAATGGGATGTTTGGGATCACGCATGTTGTAGATTCCCTGGTCTTCCCATTCCCAGATGGCACCACCCAGAAGTGAAGGGTATTTGTCGAACAGATCGTTATATTCGCCGATAGCGCCCATCGAGTTGAACATGGCGTGTGCATATTCGCACAGGTAGAAAGGTTTGGTATAGGTGCTGTCTTTGGCAACTTTTTCAAGTTTATCAATGCCGGTATACATCTCGCTATCCATATCGGCGGGATTTTTTGCTCCGATGCCAAAACGTTGATAGTGGACGTAACGGGTTGGGTCTATGGCCTTGATGGTATTCATCGCATCCACGAAATTCTTGCCGATACCCCCATTTTCATTGCCAAGCGACCATATAATGACCGAGGGATGATTCTTGAAGTTTTCGACATTGGCAACATTGCGATCAATGATGGCATCTCTCATCAAAGGTTCGTTATCAAACCTGCGGTCGTAACCGTGGCATTCAACATTTGCTTCGGCAACCAGCCAGATGCCCCACTCATCACAGAGTTCATACCAGCGAGGGTCGTCGGAATAGTGACATGTACGGACATGGTTGCAATTACCTTGTTTAAGCATAACGAGGTCTTTGATCATCATGTCTTCGGTGATGGCATGGCCTACCGTGGGCCAGTTTTCATGCCGGTTTGCCCCTTTTAGCTTGATGGGCACTCCGTTGACCATGAAGATGCGTCCTTTGATTTCAATTTTTCTGAAGCCATTGCGGGATGAAAGGGTCTCTGATGTCTTTGCACCCTGAGTGAGGTTGATGACGGTTGTATACAGATAAGGTGTTTCGGCAGTCCATTTGTTGGGGTTTTTAACCGGAAATGAAAGCGTAACGGCAACTTCCTGGCCTGGGTTTAAAGCCGGCACGTCGGCTACCGCATTGGCTCCCTGAATTTCTTTATCCTTATCGTAGAGGGTTGCTGTGATTTTTTGTGCAGGGGCGGGTTTGTCACCATAGTTTTTGATTTTACTGACAACTTCAACGGTTGCATCTTTATATTGAGTATCCAGGTCAGTCTTTACAAAGAAATCGCGAACATGGACATCGGGTGTACTCCAAAGGGTGACATTGCGGAAAATACCGCTCAGACGCCACATGTCCTGGTCTTCAAGATAACTGCCGGTGCAATAGCGGTAGACTTCAACCGCCAGCGTATTTTTACCCGGTTTTACATATTTTGTAACATCAAATTCTGCGGCATTACGACTGTTTACGCTGTATCCCACCTTTTCACCGTTGATCCAGAGGAAGAAACCGGCGTCGACTCCATCAAAAGTCAGGAAAAGGCGTCGGCCATTCCAGGACTGCGGAACTTCAAAATCACGGCGATAACTTCCTACGGGATTGCGTTCTACATTTGAAGTGTATCTTTTATCAGTGGGTGCGGTCATTACGCGCGGAAAGTCTTTCTGAAAGGTATAACCATTATTTCTATAATAAGGTGTCCCGTAACCCAACACCTGCCAGTTTGATGGAACCGGGATTTCTTTCCATTTGGAAACGTCGTAATCGGGTTTATAGAAATCGACGGGGCGATATTCGGGACGGGGAACATAGTTGAATTTCCACATCCCGTTCAGAACCTGGCAAAACGAAGAGGCATGTCGGTTAGCCTTCAACGCTTCGGCTAAAGAGCCATAATCCATCAAAGTGGCATGTGCAGGTTCTTTATTGATACCGAGGCATAACGGGTCTTCAATCTCCTTGGGAATGGGTGCACCGGCTACCGAATCGGGTGTGTTTTGAATTGTTTTTTGCCTTAAAATCGTGCTCTTCTTCATCGCCCCAAGACTGTGGGCCGAGAAAAATAGCACGGTAAACAGCATGAAGAAAGTAAATTTTTTCATCTTGTTGAATTGGTTTGTTATTGATATTAAAAATTTATGGAGTTATATTTTATTATTGGTTTATTGTCTTAATCTGAAGCGAAATTATGAAAAGGATTGGATATATTGTGTTAAAAATTACATACTTTCGTATAAAAGATATATTTCTTGACATGCCCAAAAACAAGAAAGCGGTTTATTAGTTTATAAAGTGTCAGCGGTTAACGGTTTTAATGACCATCAGAATTGAATTGGCAAGCATGCGGATAAGGATTTTATGGCTTTTATTTGTACTGATACCCGGTTTATCGAAAACAAATGGGCAAACCAATGTTCACAAAGTGTTCGTGAAAACCGAATGGCAGCACTATCATGATTCATTGTTCTTGAAGTACGGAGCAAAAAAGGTATTTGTAAAAGAGTTTGAACTACAGGCCCTTATTGCATTATCTTATTATCCGGAGTTAGCGGATGTGCCCATCACTTTTCGACAAAGGGATATCAAAACGACGATGGCGGTGCGACCGGAATATTTTTCTGCTTTAAGAAACCAAGGCCGGAAATATATCATATTTATTGATAATGATATACATAATAATGATGGCATATTGTTAAGGGATATTCCTTTTAATGCGCAGATTGGCATCATGGGACATGAACTAGCCCATATCATGGATTATGAACACAGGTCGGTACTTGGCATTGTTATGCTTGCGTTGAATTATGTCACATTTCGAAATCATGCCCAATATGAAAAATCAATTGACCGCTTTGCCATTCGGCGCGGATTGGGTTGGCAGGAATTGGAATTTGCTGATTTCATTGAAAATAATTCAAAAGCCTCGATGAAATACAAACATTTTAAAAAGGTTAATTATTTGAGCCCTGCTGAAATTGAGGATGAGATCGCCAAAACGAAATTATATTCTTCATTTCAGGACGAGAAGAAATGGAATGCTCCCTATCTCAAAAAACGGTAACGGAATTTTTTGAAAATCCATAGCCGAAACTAAGTGAAAAGCGTTTTTTTTTAATCATTAACTCAAAAAATAATTTATTAGTGTCCGGTAAAAACTCAAATCCTTATTTTATGAATGTAAGTATTTGAAAACGAATACATATTTTCAGAAATACTTGTTTTTTCCAAAGTAAGCCACTTCAGAACAGTGCCAACTGCTCTTCAATTTTGATTGTTTTCTGCCAGTCTTTGTCTGGATTTTCCAG
>JAUZOX010000154.1 GCA_030706265.1 Bacteroidota bacterium
CGGATAGTCTTTCAATTCCAAATAGGTGTGTCCTATCTGCAATTGGATATTTGTATTTTCAGGATCCCGTTTTTCTGCTTCAAGAAAATAGTATAGTGCATTTTCCGGGTCTTTGAGCTGACGATAACACAATCCCATTCGTTTGTAAATCCAGAAATGATCCGTGTCAAATAATTCAGCACGTTTGTAATACTTTAGCGCCCTTGGATAATCTTTTATCCTTTCGGAACAATATCCAGCCTTTTCATATAAGGTAGGATTATCCTGCTGCTGAAATGACAATAGTTCATAGGAAGACAAGGCACGATCAAAAATATCCCTGTTGAAATAGAAATGTGCAATATCAGGAAGACAATCAGTATATTCGATAAGCTTTTTAAAATGTAACGTTTCAGGTAAATCCCAGGCCTTTTGAAAGATATCGGGAATTTCGTTATGCAGGTGATGAAGCTTAACAAATCGATAGAGGTCTTGAATGGTTTGGGTTATGATGATTTTATTCTGAGTTTGGGGATCTGTCTTTTCTTTATCTGCAGTCAATTCTTTTAATTGTTCCTGCTCATTTTTCAGCATTTCGATGATGTTCTGTTTTTGCGAAGACGGCATGTTATTCAAGTTTAGTAACATTGAATATTTATCGCTATTGCACATATAAGGTGAGTCATAAAGAATAGACGTTATTGCACCGGTTTCTTCCGAGACCTCTATCGTACCATCGCAATCCGTGTTTTCATAAAAAGGAAGGAACCAATTATCTTCTTTATTGAAAAATTCAAAATTTTTCAACATGGAAAATGTGCCCATCAGCACATCCGATCCTTCCATTTGCAGTTCGGAAAATTCCTGGAGCTTATCGATCAAGTCAGGTGAATCCTCAAATATTTTTTCCCAATCCGGATTTTTTTCTATATCAAATTCCTCACTGATCAGTTTATCTAAATTGAGCTTATCCTTTAAATTGGATTCGATACGAATTACTTCCGGTATGATCTCCTCACGGAACTTCTTTGCGATATTTTCGGTGTCACATGCTTTCAGTAGTTGAAGAATAAGGTGCTTAAGAATTTCTTTTGGCGTATCGTTCATCAGACTGGTGAATATCGAATTCAGCTCCGGATAAAGCCAGATTCGGTCATCGTAAATATAAAAGCCAATGATAAGCCCACAAAGGACCCTTAGCCTGACCATAGGATCGTCACAGATGATGTAGTTATGGAGAATAATAAATTTCTCCTTATCAAAATGCCGTTGTAATCCAAGGGATAAGCCGCTAACAATAATACATCTGTCAATCCAGGAAAACTTATCCGAATAAAGAATCCGATCCAGCAATTCTACATCAGGCTCGGCTAATCTATCACACAACCAACCCAGATAAAAGCACTTTCTGACAACATCTTTGCGGTAAGCTTCTGCCTTATTTTCGCTTTCACCGGTCTTTTCGGTAAAGAGGGTGCCTAATTCCTCATCGAAAGAGAGATCGTCAAGGTGTTGTAAGGTTTCATTCGAAAAATGGGCATCCCCTAGTTTGAATTCTCTTCTCAACCGATCAATATTGAGCCCCATATTGGATAGCGCAAATTGAAGGGTAAAATCACATATCTCAATTAAAGATCGTTGAATCTTCTGGAAAATCTGCTCACGCTGAGGGTCTACGATACCTTTAATCGTATAATTCAGCATATTTCTATATATCGACTTATATTCCGAAACTTCATCCAGTTTGCCGGGTAAGCGGGCTGCTATAACGAATTTTTCAAGAATATCAATGCTCTCGCCAATTTGATTATTCAATATCAGTTTACAAATCTGGTGATGCATCTGTTCGGCTTCTTGTCTATTCATAACCTTAATGTTTGAATTATTAAGTATAATCAAAGATAGTTCCGAAATGGATTAATCTGCAAGATTGTCAGTATATATAATAAACGGAATTTAATGGAAAGAGGAAAAGTGGGTCATCACTTAATGAGTTTCGTCCAAAATAATTTTTAGGGTTATCTTTGAACGGATAGAGATTCAAAAGAAGGGATCGAGATTAAAATGTTAACATAAAAAGGGCTAAATAGTTTTGTCTGATAGAAAATCAGAATAACAATTTTTCCTGCGAACGGGTAACGGTCTTATACGGTTGGCTTGCAGTAAGAATGGGTATCTCAATATAGGAAATTCATCGTTTTCATTTTTGGAGATTAAACGCTTTCACCTTTTGAACATCACATTATGTTAATGCAATGTGAAGCATCGTAAGATGTTGTTTTACGACTGATCTAATGTATGTGGCTGTCACAAAAAACCGATATGGTCTATAATGAGGAGATTGAATTTGCTTTTTTACCATCTCCTAACGATTAAAAAGGGAATAAAAAAAGCCAGGCTTTTACCTGGCTATTTACTACTGGTGATCTCGGCGCGATTCGAACGCGCGACCCGCAGCTTAGAAGGCTGCTGCTCTATCCAGCTGAGCTACGAGACCATCACGATTATGGTGCAAAAGTAATCATTTCAACCGGAAAGACAAGGCCTGCAGCAATTTTTTGTGTAAAACGTCGTTTACAACGGATTCAGCATCACATTTACGTCTATTTGAATGCTTTCTGCAATCTTATCTGTAACAGCTGATGGTACCTTGATTCCATAATCCTCAACTTTCAAGGTAAACCGGCTTTTGCCGTTTATTGTTCCACCTTTTATTTCAAAACTACCAATGTTAGTGATATGCCTTGTGATGCCGTGGATTGTAAGGTCTCCTTCAACAGTGACAGGATAAATGCCCTCTTTTTTCAAATCTACACTTTTAAGGTTTGTGACTTTTCCTTTAAACCGTGCGTCAGGATATTTGTCAGATTCGATATAATTTTCATTAAAGTGTTCCTGCATCAAGGCACGTTTAAATTCAAAAGACTTCATTAAAACCATGAAGACAAAATCACTGGTTTTGATATCCAGTGCGCAGTTAACCTGGTTGTTTTGGGCTTCTATGGTTTCAAATGGCGTTTTGGAATATAGACTGATCATTCCATTTTTAGTAAGGTATTTTTGAGCCTGTACCTGAAAACCAAAGAATACGATCAATACAATAAATGCCAATCTCTTCATGACCTTTGGGTTTTAAAACTTGTGCAATTATACCAATACATTAGTAAGTATTAAGTTAAAAACTTAACAACAAATGGTCATAAAGAAAGTTTGTCGATTTAAATCCCGGTTATTGAATTTTAAAAAATCAGAATTTATCAGGTGAAAAAGAGATGCTCAAAAAGTATTTTAAAGCCGATAACGATCAAAATAAGTCCACCCAGGATTTCCATCTTTTTTCCAAAAAGAATTCCTGCTTTCTTGCCGAACAATATGCCAAGCATTGCTGAAATAAAAGTTACGGTTCCAATGATTAGAATTGAGATGTAAATGTTGGTATTGATGAATGCAAAGCTGAAACCCACAATCAGCGCATCTATACTTGTCGCTAATGACATGTAAATCATATACCATATATTCAAAGGGTTAAATGTCTTGTCCTCATCCTTTTTCCGGCTTTCCAATAACATTCTGATTCCGATAATCAGCAATAGTCCAAACGCAATCCAATGATCATAATTCGCTAAATAATCCGAAATTCTTTTCCCTGCAAACCATCCAATAAGGGGCATTACGCCCTGGAAAAAGGCAAGAGAAAAGGAGATTCTCATCGCTTGAAGAAAGCTTATGTGCTTCATCATGAGCCCACTCGAAACCGATACGGCAAATGAATCGAAACATAAGCCTATAGCGATCAAAAAGATCGTAATAAATTCAACAATCGTCATTTTTGTGTCTTCTGTATTACAGGGTGCAAAATTAAACATCCCTTTGATATAATCCAGAACAAACTTTGGTCATTGCATGCTTTATAAGGCAAGCCATAAACTATAATTTCTATTAAACTTGTATAAATTGTTGAAGATGAATATAGCAGATTTGTGAAAACAAATACTTCCCTTTTCAATGCGTATAATTATTTTGCAGGCAAAATTTGGGTAATGCATTCACCGAAGCCAATTTTAATGCCATTCCGTTTCCCAAAACCCTTCATGATAACTTTATCATAATCGTAGAGATATTTTCGGATTTCTCCTCCGGGTATCTGAATCGGTTTGGTTCCCCTCCAGGTTAATTCAAGCAGGGAACCATAAGAATTGGGATGTTGTCCACTTATGGTGCCTGACGCATAGACATCTCCAACCCGGATTTTACAACCATTTCTGGACTGATGTGTCAGCTGCTGACAGATATTCCAGTAAACAAAACGATAGTTTGTATTACAAAGCTTCAACGGTTCGAGTGATTCCGGTTTCAGAATTACTTCAAGATTGATATCAAAATTATGTGCACCTGTACATTGAAGGTATGGCAGCACCTTGGGCTCTTGCCGCGGACCAACAACGCGGAATGCTTCCAGTGCGTCCAAAGTCACTATCCAGGGTGACATGATGGCTCCAAAACTTTTAGAGGTAAATGGCCCCAATGGTACTTGTTCCCAGGTTTGGAAATCACGGGCAGTCAAAATATTCAGCAATACGAATCCCAAAATGTATTCTTCTGCTTTTTCGATAGAAATAGCTTCTCCTAATTCACTCTCCTTGCACGTAATGAATGCAACCTCCAATTCAAAATCGAGTCGCCGTGTAGCCCCATAAATCGGAAATGCGGCATCCCCTGGTTTATATTGTCCCATTGGCCGGTGAATCTTGGTTTCCGATACTACAACGGTAGAAGTTCGTCCGGGACAACCCTCAGGCATATGGCGCCAGTTTGGGGGTAATGGATTTGCCGGATCCCTGTATATTCGACCGATATTGGCAACATGTTCCAGACTGGAACTGAATTCGGTGAAATCGGTGATCTCAACCGGAAGTAACATTTCAACCTCATCAACAGGTATCAGGATTTCATTCCGCAGAACATAATTATCTCTGATGACCGGATTGTTTATCCTGAATAATTCTGAAATCCTCCGACGTACATTGCGTTGGACAGGCCGTCCCAGACTGGCAAATGCATTGATGGAAGGTTGATTGAAAACTTCTATGTCAATAATGCCGCAATCCTCAAAGTAGCCTTTAGAAGCAATCCGATACAGATCAATGACATTATTTCCTATTCTGGTGGCTAAATGATGGGCAAAACCATTGTGAATTTTCCTGAAAACGCCAAAAGGAATATTTTGTATTGGAAAGTCACTCTGTTCGTCTACTTCTATCCACGAAGTAAGATACTGAGCATTTGATTCTTGCATGATAGGTGTAAGCAGTTTATTCGATCCCGGAATAGTGTTTCATGAACTGGACCCTTAAGTATGCTGCAGGGTCCTCCGTATTTTTAAAACTCATTTTCCCTTTAAATTCATCTATTGTTTTAAAGTTGTGGTGATCCATCCACTTTTCTAACTCTGACAGCATTTCGTTGACGTGACCGAATCCCTTTTGATAAAGTACAGACGCAACCTGAACGGCAGTGGCGCCGGCCAAAAGCATTTTAATGATTGTCTTTCCATCATGAATACCGGTTGACGCCACAATATCTGTTTTTATCATATCGCTTAATATCGCTACCCAGCGAAGTGTATTGTTCATTTCCTGGGGATTGCTATAAATGTTTGAAACCTCTATTTGCATTTTATCAATGTTGATATCGGGATTGACAAAACGATTAAAGAGTACCATACCATTGACCCCTGACCAGGAGAGTTTCTGAACGGTGTTGGCCAATCCTGAAAAATAGGAACTGATTTTTAATGCTACCGGTATTTTAATGTGTTTTTTAACTTTCTCTAAAATAGAAAAATATATTTTTTCTGCTTGTTCACCGGAGCGGTTTACATCGGAAGGAAGTATGAAGACATTAAGCTCAAGTGCATCCGCACCGGCATCCTCTATTCGGGAAGCGAACGAAGTCCATTCATCTGCGGTTACGCAGTTAATACTGGCAATTATAGGAATTTTTACTGCATCCTTGCATTGCCTGATCAGATGAAGGTATTCATTCACCTGTTGTATTTTAGTGTAATTTGCAATATAATCCTCTGCTTCAGGATATAATCCTGTTTCACTCTTATTGAGTGCGTTATTAATTTCCTGTCTGATTTGCTCTTCAAAGAGCGATTTTAAAACTACTGCACCGGCACCTCTTTGTTCAAAATCAATTATATTCTTAACCGAATGCGTTAAACCTGAGCTGCCTATGATTAAAGGGCTTCTTAATGAAAGCCCCATATATTTGGTTGCAAGATTTGCCATGATTTTCTTCGAATTGTTTAAAGGTACAATGATTATATAAAAACAACAAAAATAAATTCAAATTTGACAAATGCAATAATATTTTGAAATTATCTACATTTTTCAGCCTACCTGATATTATAAACGTAGATGTACGTATCGTGAAACAATAATATAGGTTGCGAATAAATGCAGCGTATTTATAATTTAGGTCGCTTTCGGGATTGTTTTAAAGTCGTATGGTGGATACATGATGACTTTAGTCTTTGAGCTTCCTTATGGCGTATTTTGATATAATATATGTGATGTATATCAGGATTGGCCAGGTTAACAACCATAGCGTCATTTGCAG
>JAUZOX010000155.1 GCA_030706265.1 Bacteroidota bacterium
AGGCATGGTTGAAAAACAACACCTATTCCAACCCGCTTCTGAAGTGGGAGACTGAAAGGTGGGGGGAGATCCCTGCAGATTTTGGCAGAAAGTAAGTCAAGGCCTGCTATTCGTAAAGCCCCTTGACCTTAGGTTTTCCCGCGATAAATTGTTTGAAATAGAATGGCTCAAGATAAGCCAGATTTTCGAACTGCTTTAGCTTAAAACGCTCTTCGGCAATAGGAGCCAAATATGTAGCCGAGAATAGATGTTCTGAAAGTATAGTGACGGCGGGATTGTCCTGAAATAGTTCCGCAAACTTGCCTGCTCCATCGCCAAATAATAGAATCTGCTTGCCAGGATAGTTATCAAAATAATCCGGCTTGATGATTTCAGCCGACGTTGCCGTGATTCTTTGTCCCGTGTGATCAAAAAGTGCGGTGTAAACTTCCATTCTGCGGGCATCAATCATCGGCGCCAATAACACTTCCTTGTTACATGACGGATTATTGAGCGATTGAAAGACGGCGGCTCCTTCCAGGGTTTCAATTGCAATCAATGGCTTGTCAAGCGAAAAGCAAAATCCCTTAGCAGTAGAGACGCCAATCCTAAGACCGGTGTAGGAACCGGGCCCCTTACTCACTGCGATGGCATCCAAATCTTGTAAATGATAACCGCTTTCTTTCATGACCTCTTCCACAAAGACGGTGATGAGCGCCGCATGTGAATTGTGCTCGATACTCTCTCTCAAAGCAATCACTGCTCCATCCTTGCATAAAGCTACGGAGCATACCTGTGTTGCCGTTTCCAAACAAAGAATTAATGCCATTATTCCTGAATTAAAATGCAAAGCCTGCCAAAGAAAAATACTGTGGCAGGCTTTGCAAAATTAGTTAAAAAAGGTTCTTATTCTTTTCCTTCGTAGAGTTTTGCTTTCTCGACCTTGGTGACCTTGTCTCCGTCTTTTAATTTCTTGGTGACGGCGCTGTAAGGAGCAGAGATGACTTCGTCATTTGCTTTCAGGCCACTGATGATCTGGATGTTTGTATTATCCTGGATTCCGGTTTTGACTTTAACCATTTTGGCAACACCCTTTACGTAAGCAAATACAATTTCCTGTTGGGGGTCATCTGCCTTTTTGGCATTTTGATCGTCAGCATTAGGCTTGGCTTCTTTCTTGGCTGCCGAGGCAAGTTTGATTTTCGTACTGTCGATTCGTGTTGTTACTGCCTGGATGGGAACCGAGATTATATTTTCTACCCTTTTGGTTCTGATGTCAACATTGGCGGACATCCCGGGACGGAATGGGCTGAAGTTAGGTTGGTTCTTTGGTTGCAGGTCGGCATATGAATCTTTTAGAATGCGGACTTTGACATCAAAATTGGTAACCTGATCGGCCGTAAGACCCGTTGTATTTGCTGAAGTTGCAATCTCGGTAACAATTCCTTTAAATTTCCGGTTAAGATACGAGTCTACTTCAATAAGTGCCGTATCCCCCAATTTAACACGAACGATATCATTTTCATTAACGCTTACATTGACGCGCATCAGGTCCATGTTGGCAATCCGCAAGATCTCGGTACCCGAGGAGAACTGAGAGGCACCGGCCACTCTTTCCCCTTTTTCAACATCCAATTTTGATACGATACCGTCACAGGGAGCAAAGATGGTCGTTTTGGTAAAGTTCTCATTAGCTTCCTTGACACTGGCCTGGGCACTGCTGACACCAAATTCGGCAGCCTTAATGGTTTCCTGTGCTGCGCTTACTTCAGCTTTGGCCTGGTCAAATGTGGATAATGCCTGGTCATATTCGGAAGACGAGATCGCTTTCTGGTCATACAGCTTTTTTGAACGGTCAAACGAATTCTTGGCATTGATAAACTGGGCATTTACCTGCGCAAGACGTGCCTTGGCATTTGCAAGGTTGGCTTTTTGAGAGTTGAGTGCCCCGATTTCACGATCTAATGTAGAACGATAGATCTCAGGGTTGATCTTTGCAAGGATCTGTCCCTTCTTGATGACATCTCCTTCTTTGACATATAATTCAACGATTTCACCTGAAACATCGGGGCTTAGTTTCACCTCTGTTTCGGGTTGTATTTTACCGTTGGCTGAAACGGTTTCAACGATGGTTCGTTTGGTAACAAGATCAGTCGCTACTTTGGTATCCTGCGAGGGACCAATAGCTCCATTGCGTTTAAGTATGACGAGAATAATAAGCAATACGACGATTACAGCACCAATTATCCAAAAAAGTTTTTTGTTTTTTTTCATTTTTTCAAGGTTTGACACGGTTAAACCAAATGCAGACTTTGATCATTTTATTTTAAATCAAAGGTCAGAATTAATTTGATAAAATCCACATATTGTAAGGAATTATTGTTAGTTGAGTGTTAGCGGTTTTCCCATATAGAAATCCAGCACCGTACTGCGGAAGAAATATTCATATTTTGCTTGCAGCAATTCGGATTCGGCAGCACTCAAATCTTTTTTTGCATTGTTGTAATCGACGCCACTTAACAATCCAACATTAAATCGTTGTTCGGAATAATGAAATGATTCGCGGGTTGCATTTACCTTTTTCTCTGCCGAGAAATATTTGTTCAATGCAGCCCTGGCATCTGAATAAGCCTGCTCAATGGTCTTGTTCAGCTGCTGTTTTGCTTGTTGCAAATCGAGTTTTGAACTCTCGATATTTAATCTTGAACGTTTTACATTGTTTTGTCCCTGCATCTTTCCGAAAATAGGAATACTCATGTAAATGCCAAGGGATTTCTGGATATTGGAGTTTAACTGATCGTTCCAGTTAAATTTTTTGTAAGTATAATTATATTCAGGAAAACTACTGATAACCGGGATATTTCCGCTTTGGGTATATCCAATGGTTGGATAAAATGGCGTTATCTGGTCAATAGTTGTCATGTTTGTCTGGAATCCGGTATTAATCTGGGCACTGAGTGCAAGCGTTGGCATTAATGCCGCATAGCTGCGTTTAAGGGTGAGCTCTGCCGATTTAACCTTTAAATCTGCACTTTTAATAGAGGGTTGATTGTTCAGGGCCATTTCATAAATGCTGTTAGGTGTAGCCTGAAGAGCCGACTGATTTAATACCTGTAGATTCGGAACTTCAACTAAAAACCGGTCACTTTCCGGAAGGTCGAGCAGCTGATAAAGTGTTAAATAGCCAAGATCGAGATTGCTTTTGGCATTGACCACCGCCAATTCTTCTGCGGCTACCTGTGCTTCGATGTTTAAAAGATCACCCTCGGCCTTGGTCCCGGCTTCAACCATCTGGCTCATTCTTGTTGCCTGTTGTTTTGTGATGTCAAGTTCGCTTTCGGCGTTATTCAGCTGTTCTTTATAGAAAAGAATGGAAAGATATTGCGTTGCAATATTCAACGAAATGTCATTCATCAGCTGATCCTGGTCATATTTTGATGATCTCAGGTTGATGGCACTTTGTTTAATGGCATTCATCATTTGAAAGCCATTGAACAGGGTGATGTTTCCGGACACCGACAATGAAACCTGGCCTCCGTTATAAAACTGATTGGTAAACTGGTTTACCGTCTTGAAACTCTTCGAATATCCTGTGCCACCATTCACACCCGGGAGAATGTTCATTTTGGATTGTTGCAAATCAACTTCTGATGCCTTAACGGCAAGCATCTGTTTCTTTACCTGGATGTTATTGCTAATGGCATAGTCAATACATTTTTCAAGACTCCATATTTTATCCTGAGCCTGACTGTAACAAGCGATTAACATCGCAAAGAGCAGTAATGCCAATTTTCTCATCTGAAAATAAATTTTAAAGAAAGTAATCTTGTTGCGTGATTTGATTATGATGTTGGTTTATTTTTAGTTAACTATAGATAATTTTTCAAGTGTAAAAACATGACTCAAAAATAGATAAAAACAAAGTTCATATCACATCAGATAATGCTGATTTGCGTTTTTTGACGTCTGAATCGGCAAAAGGTTACACCCAACTGAAAAATGCAAATATATGAATATGTCTTTGAGACGCCCCTGGCGATTCAAATTGAGGTGTTAATGGAACTGCTATGAAACGAGCATATTTTGAAAATACAAAGACCGATGGAACCCTTATGTATGCTCGGTTCATTGGCGTTTTTGTGCTCTTCGATCACGCTCTCTTCATCCTGAAAAGTGGTTTACAGATTTACCGTTAATTCCCCTAAATCCGGTCTTTTATTCCCCTATGAAGGTAGTCATCTCCAAAACTTTCGGGTAAATTCAGGTTGTATTCTTCCCCGGTATTCCCTTGCAGTTTGGTATCTGTTTGGTACATGCGGATGGGAGATACCGGGGAGAAAACACCCTGAAAATACCAGGATAATACCCGATTAACCTGAATTATAGGAGAATAAAAGGTTAATCATCTTCCTGTAATCGACCGATTTACATTATGTAATTTTTTTTAAAAGTATATACGGTTAACAGCAAAAGGATTTACAGAGGAAATTTAATCAAATTATTTTCGGATAAAATAATACCGCCGGTTGATAAAGGAGAATTCATGTTTAACCGGTCGGGTTGATTTCAGAAAGCAGGGTTAAAAGAGAACGGTCAAAACACTTAAAAGCCCTATGGAATCTTCCGATAGGGCTTCAATTTCAACTATCATAACCGTTAACTTTTAACGGGATGTTTTTCAATGATGCTAAATGTTTGCTACGAGTTTAAACCCGATTCCATGAACATTGATCAATTCGACAGAAGGGTCATCTTTAAGATATTTACGGAGTTTCGCAATATAAACATCCATACTCCTGGCGTTGAAGTACGAATCGTCGCTCCAGATATGTTTAAGGGCAACACTGCGGTCGAGCACTTCGTTCAGGTTTTCGCACAGCATCTTAAGAAGATCGGCTTCCTTGGCAGTGAGTTTATGTTCTACCTTGTCAAAAATGAGAATATGTCGGTTATGATTAAAGGTATAATTGCCAATCCTGAAAATATTAGCTGCTAAGGGGGGATTTTCATTTTGTTGCGACCTCCGGATGATTGCATTGATCCGCACCAGTAATTCTTCCATGCTGAACGGCTTGGTCAGATAGTCGTCCCCTCCGATTTCAAATCCTTTTAACTTATCTTCCTGTAACGATTTTGCGGTCAGAAAGAGAATGGGGATCGTTTTATCGATGGCCCTTATTTCGCGGGCAAGGGTGAAACCATCCTTCACCGGCATCATCACATCAAGGATACAGAAATTAAAAATGTCCCTGTTATAAGCGTCGAGTGCTTCCTGGCCATTTATAAACAGTTGCGTATCAAATCCTTTGGCTTCCAAATAGGCCCTGAGGATATTGCCCAGGTTGCGATCGTCTTCAGCCAGTAATATTTTAAGTTTTTCCTTTTCTTCCATATTCCTATTCTGATTAATTAATCAAAGTTAACATAAAAATCGTGCCTTTTTAGTATCCAAACGGAATGAAAATTTTAAATTTTGTTCCTTTTCCTAATTCACTCTCCACCGAGATCTTTCCACCATGCTTCTCCACCATGAATTTGACATAGCTGAGGCCGAGTCCAAATCCTTTCACATCGTGAATATCTCCGGTTGGAACCCTGTAGAGTTTCTCAAAAATTTTCTTCTGGTGCGCCTTGCTGATTCCGATGCCGTTGTCTTCAATGGTAATTACGATCCCCCCCTTCACGTTTTCGGTAGTGACCACGATCTGAGGCTTTTTGGGCGTGTATTTATTGGCGTTATCGAGTAAATTGTATATAATGTTTGTAAGATGAACTTTATCGGCAAGGATTACACTCTCCTGCGCTTTGAGATTGGATGTCAGAGATCCGTCCCTGATCTCAACCTGGATGCCGATGTTTCGGATCACATCCGAAATGACTTTATGAATATCAATCTTTTCCCTGCGTGGTTTTAATTCTCCCTTTTCAATGATGGCAGATTGTAAAATCTTTTCTGCCATCTGTCCCAACCTTTTATTTTCTTCACTGACAATATTGATATAAGAACTGGAAAGTTCTTCCGATTTTTGAAACTCTTTATCCGCAAGCGCCTCGCAGGCAAGCGATATTGTTGAGATCGGGGTCTTGAACTCATGGGTCATGTTATTGATGAAGTCATTTTTCATGACCGAGAGTTTTTTTTGCCGTAGAATGGTTGCAATGGTATAACTGAAAGAAAAGAATAACAACACGATGAGTATAATCGAAACACTGAGCATCCACGACAGTTTTAACAAAACGTATTTGGTCTGGTTGGGAAAATAAACCATCAGGTAGTTGGTGGATGAAAACGAAGTGTTAGGATATAAATTGAACCGGTAACCTTTTGTCTTGAGTTCTTTACTGTAAAGTCCGGTTCGCTCTATGATCATCTGCTTGCGATCGACACTCCAGATGCCGAATTCAAAGGGCGTGTTTATCCCTCTGTTGCGGAATTCGTTTGATAACAATGAGTCCAGAAGTCTGGTATTGATTCTTTTCTCTATCTGTTCAGGGTAGCGTGATTTAAAGAGGTCGAGAAATACTTCGCTCAAGAGGGTGGATTGTTTTAAGAGTTCCTCCACATTCTTTCGGTTCATGTTGGGTTTAAGATCCCTGCCGTTTTTCTTTGAAGATGACGGTTCCGG
>JAUZOX010000156.1 GCA_030706265.1 Bacteroidota bacterium
GCAACGAAGTTTGCAATGGTGCCGGTGCCGGTATATAAGTCGTATACGGTTTCATTTCCGGTAAGGCCTGCAAAATCGCGGGCGACGTTATACAGTTTGTGAGCCTGTTCCGAATTGGTCTGGTAGAAAGAGATGGGACCGATTTTGAATTTCAATCCTTCCATCTCTTCCATGATATAAGGTTGCCCCTGGTATAATTCAATTTCCAGGTCCGAGATGGTATCGTTCATTTTTTCATTGACGACATACATCAAAGAAGTCAGATCCGGGAACTTCTCATTGATATATTCCATGAGCGGGTTGATCAGTTCGAAATCAGGATAGCCAAAGACCATGATAGCCATGACATCTCCCGTTGAAGCGGTTCTGACGATGAGGTTGCGAAGAAACCCGGTCCATTTGCGGGCATCATGAAAAGTGAGTTCGTTCTTTAAGGCGTATTCCTTGACGGCCAGTCTTAAAGCATTGGAAGGTTCGGGTTGAAGATGGCAGAAGTTGATGTCGACCACCTTGTCAAAGAAGGCCGGATAATGGAATCCGGCCGCATTCATATTCTGCTCTTCAGCAGCAACAGCGCGTTCTTTTTCGGTGAGCCACCTTTTACTTGAAAAGGTATATTCCAGTTTGTTGCGGTAATATCGTGTCTTTTCCGATCCAATGATGGACCGTACTGAGGGAAAGTCAAACTTGCCGATGCGGGCAAAATGGTCTTCAACCTGCTTCTGTTTGAAAACCAGCTGGTCTTCATATCCCATATTCTGCCATTTACAGCCACCGCATACGCCAAAGTGCTCGCAGAAAGGAGGAATTCTTTTTTCGGAATAAGCATGAAAGTGAACCACCTTGCCTTCGTAAAAACTTTTCTTCTTGGATATTGCCTGGATATCAACGATATCTCCCGGAACAGCATAGGGTACAAAGACGACCATGTTGTCAACACGGGCAACGGCTTTTCCTTCTGCTCCGGCATCAAGAATCGTTACTTTCTCAAACAGGGGAAGTACTTTATTTCGGTTTCTGGACATAGTGAGAGATTAGGGTTGTTGCTGGTTCCGTTTAGTAAAGTGTTTGCTGTCGCCCCATTCGCCATACCCGATTTCATCCCCGGCAAGGTGAATGCGCGCCTCGAGGCATGTAATGCATTGTTCCGCTTCTTCATCGATGCAGGGCTTGTCTTCATAAAGGAGGTAATCGTCACGGTATTTAACGGGGGTCAGGTTGGGCATTATGACATTGGCGCCTGCTTTCAGTGCTTTTTCACGTCCCATTTTATCGAGTGTCTGCATGGCCGTGGTGGCTGCAATATTGATGTCTTTCATCAGGATACGCAAAAGGGCCACCATCTTCAATGAAAGCTCGAAGCGTTCTTCCCTGGGTAAGAGCAGGTGCCGGAATGCGTAAAGCGGCGTGGCTTCGTGCTCTATATAAGGTCCCATTCCACACATATCGATGTCGAGTTCCTTGAAAAAAAGAAGATCGTCTGCCAGATCGGAGGTGGTTTGAAACGGAAGTCCGATCATGACCCCTGTTCCGACATTATAACCAATTGTCCTAAGCATCCGGAGGGCATTAAGACGTGTATCGTAGTTGTGCTTTGAATTACGAGGATGAATCTTATAATAAAGTTCGCGGTTAGATGTTTCGATGCGGATCAGATAACGATGTGCTCCGGCTTCAAACCATTCACGATAGGTCTCTTCGGATTGTTCTCCCATCGAGAGTGTGATGCCAAGCTTTCCTTCGCTCAGGGTTTTTATCTTATCCAGCAGGCTGGTTACCATTTTTACAAACTTGCGGTCAGTCCGTTCCCCGCTTTGGAGGACCATCGAGCCGTATCCATGGTCGAGTGCAAAACGGGCAGCCTCTAAAACTTCCTCCTCAGTGACCATATAGCGATCAACGGACCTGTTTCCTTTGCGGATGCCACAATAGTAACAGTCCTTGGAACAAATATTTGAAAGTTCGACAAGTCCTCTGAAATAGACCTTGTTGCCAACATAATTCTTCTTGATCCCGGCAGACAAAGTATAGATTTTCTTTCGATCTTTCGCATCTGTCTCAAGTAACTCGACCAGATCCTGTTTCGTCAGATCCTTCTTGAGAAGGATTTCGTCAATATGGTTTTTCACAATGATGAAGATTGAAAAATGATGTGCAAAGTTACGCTAACTTTTTTTAATGGCACACAAATTGCAGGAAAAGGGTCCGGTTGACTTTTCTTTTTTAAGTAAATTAAATGTTCGGCTTTATAATTTTTTTTGTAAACTTGGCGTCGAATTCATGTGGACAAAATAGTCTTTTTATAAAAATGTATTAATTTGAATTCTAATATAATACAAGTTATGAGTGTACAATCAATTAACAATTTCAGCATACTTCAAAGTAAAAGTATGCGCACTTTTTGCAGGCTTTCAGCAAAACTGCTGATGTTAATGCTTGTAATTGCAATGTCAGCCGGAATGACCAGCTGCAATTCTCAGAAGAAAATTCTTGCACGGGAGCGTGCTGCAAAGATCGAGCAAGCCAAAGTAAGGTTACAGGCTTTACTTGACGATAATAGTACTCTTACCCTTGATCAGAAGTATGCTGAGCTGAATACCATCAAGAGCTGGAATCTTAATGATAAAGATGTCGACAATTTAATTGCAAAGGTTGAAACCAAACTGAACAATGACCGTGAAGCAGCCCGCAAGAAAGCTGAAGAAGAAGCACGGCTTGCCGAAGAACGGCGACGATTGGAGGCGGCCAAGAACATAACCGGGGATCCCAGGTTTGTTAAGCTAAATACCGCATTCGATGCCATTTCACATGCATCAACGGTCGATGCTGCCAATCAGCTGATTACCGATGCGCTTCCATTGTTTGTAAATCAGGATGTTCCTGTTTTGATTGTTATCAGCCAGAATGGCAGTGATAAGGATTATGACCGTCCGACAACCATCAAACGTTATCTCGAATATCTAAAAGACCAGAAACGCAACATCAACCAGATATCAAATCTGTTTTTTGATGCAAATGGTAAAATCACTGAAGTAGAACTTATCAAAAAATAAGACGGAAAAATGAAGACTCTTAAAATTACAATAATCGCACTAGCCGTTTTATTCGGATGTAACAATTTGTTTGCTCAGGAAACCATATCTCCTGACCGTAAGAAAGCAATCGATAGTCTGGCATTAGAAAAGGTTAGAGACTTAAGCAAATACATCGCATTGGTCGGAAGCAAGGAAACCCCCTGGTCGGAAGCACAGCGGGTCATTCAACGTGCCGAAGAACTTTTCATGCCGGGCAGCGAAATGGGGGTATCCTCTATTTACCGTCCTGAAATCTCCTATTATAAAGTAAGGGAATATTTTGATCGTCTTATGCGTTTGAATTATCAGAAAGTAAATATCGACTGGTACAATATCGAATATGTAAGTGATCTGGAACAGCAACCCGATGGAACTTTTGTGGGGGTCATTACGATCTTCCAACGGTTCGAAGGTTTTGACAAGGAAAAAGGTTTGGTTTATCGTGACACCACCAAGAAAGATATCACGATTTATGTAAAACGGAAAGAAACCCAAATCGGTGGCCGTACCATCGGCTTCTGGGATGTTCTTTTGGGCGATATCCGCGTAAAAGAAACACGTCCGTAAGCAATATACCATCTATGAAAGCCGTTGTAGTTATTGCCGGATTTGTCGGAAATAGTTACAACGGCTTTCAGATTTTATGTGACGAGCATGTTTTGAATATACAAACACCGATGAATCGAGCATACTTGCGAGCTCTATACGGCTAATTAATAAAATAATAAACGTATTAAAATCATCCTTGCGAGTTCCATGCGATCAATTAATACAAGTTGTTTTTTATTTACGCATGATAACAATCTATATTTACTAATTATTTTAGCTGCATGAATTTACTCTTCTCCCGTTCCATCATTTCCAAGAAATGCATCCGGTATTTTTATCTTATCTTGTTTTTTATTGTTTTTGTCTGCCATCAAAGCGCTTTTGCGCAATATGATCTGGGGTATAACAATTTGGATGCATCGGCATTATTTGCTCAAACAAAACAATTGACACAGTTTTTCAGAAGGTTCAATGGAGAGGAAGATGCCAAAGGAAATAAGTTGGATTCGACAAACACGCAGTATAGAAGTCAGCATTTGCGCTCAGAGTTTCTCAGTATTCTGTTCGATAAAAAGAACACCAGTATTACCGATGAATTGAAGGCGCAATTTATTAAGGATGTTACAAACGAACAAAATAAAAAGTTTCTCAACTTCAGGGGAAACAACTGGTTTGCTGAAGTTAACGCCGTTTTCAACTATCAGAACCGCCCTGTTAATATTCTGATATACCTTGAGTTGGAGCATTCGGGGCTCGGGTATAAATGGGTCATTTCCAATGTATACTTTGATTCTTTTTCCCAGATATTCTTTCATTCGAACAATAATGATAAAGCATCGTCTTTTTTGCATCAGATGAGTCATGAGATTGACTTCATGAATCTAAGGAAAGCATTTGCCGATCCGAAAGACATTGATTATTACGCACCTAATGAATATTTACCTGACTACCTCACCCTTTTCTTTGTCGAGATCAAGAACAAGAATCTGATATACAAGACCATTAATAATGTTAAATTTCATTTTCTTCAGATAGACGGATGGTATTTTGAGGTAAATAATTTTAACCGTTCAGGCTATAATTCTGGTTGGCTTGTTTCTAATATGTTGAAGATATCGGAATCCGAAAAGGCCAGATTATTAAAAATATATAATCATGATTAAAATGAGGAGATTGAGCTGCTTTGCCGCAATCTTGCTTTTATTCTTTGCCATTAATGTAAATGCACAGGTAAGGACAACCGGTCAAAGAGCCCATCAAGTTAAAAATCAAACAAAGAATCAAAAATCCCAACAAACAAATTCTCCGACTACCTCAGCAACGGTTCCGGTAGTGAAGATGGCTGATTCGTTGCAAGCCAATTCCAATACACCTTCACAGACTATCAGTGCCGCCGATGTTGATAAATATCGCCAGAGTTCACTGGACATCATTAATTTTTTGGAAGGGACGCTCAATTTTTTGGGGGATCCCAAAGGAATGATCCGTGAAAAGGAAGTCGTGGTCAATGATAGTTACACCAAAATATTTTTATCCTCCAAGGTTCAGATAGAAGACGATCTCGACGATAAGAGGAAGGTGCCGATGTATAAAGACGTTCAATCCTATCTGAAGGATGTCAATTTTTTCTTTAAAAACGTCTCTTTTAAATTCAGAGTCGATGAGGTACAGTATAATGTGAACAGTGCAAACAATCTGTATTTTAAAATTACCGTTACCCGTTTCCTCAAGGGGCGGACTGTAGAAGGGGATACGATCAACTCAACCAAAGTACGATACATAGAGGTTAATCTGGATCCGGAGCAAAACCTCATGAAAATTGCCAGCATTTATACCACGAAGCTGAACGAGGAGGAAGAGCAACAAAAATGGTGGAACGATCTGCCGGTAGCCTGGAAGTTTGCGCTGGGGCAGGATGTCAAGGTCAATGACAGCACTGACCTCTCTCAAATTTTATATTTCGCGGATTCGATTACCTACCGGAAAGGGGAAGCGATCCAGCATCGGGCATATGACACGGTTTCTTTAAACAAGGCGTCGATCTTTGCGGCGCTCAGGAAGGTGGTGAAATTGAGGGATATCGACTTATCGGCGTATTCGACCATAGATAACCTCGACCCTCTTACAAGGCTGACTGATTTGCGCAACCTCATTCTTGCGGGTACCCAGGTGAGTGATCTTACGCCCATCCGAAATCTAAACTACCTTGAAACACTCAATATTTCAAAGTGCCCTGTGAAAACACTTGCACCTTTGATATTCATGCAAAATGTGAAAGATCTGGACGTCTCGTCAACAAGTGTGAAAGACCTGAGTCCCATTTCGAATTTCAAAGATCTGGAACGACTCAACATCAGCGGAACACCGATAGACAGCATCGAGCCCGTAAGCGGTTTAACCAACCTGACCGATTTAAGGTTAAATAACACAAAAGTGAATGATCTCAGTCCGCTTAACGGATTGACAAACCTGACCACGTTACAGTTTTCCGCCACGAATGTAAAGGACATTTCAATTGTTGCGGGACTCAGTAAGTTGGTACGGTTAGATTTCAAAGAAACGCAGGTGCCGGCACTCGATTCGTTAAAGAATCTGAAATCGTTGCAACTGCTGTTTTTTGATTCGACCCCCATCACAAGTTTAAGACCTCTCGAAAAATTGCCCTCACTGAAACGGGTCTATTGCGATCTCTCGGGAGTGAAAAAGGCCGAGGCATCCCGGTTTGGACTCAGGCGCCCCGGAGTATTGGTGGTTTTTGAATCCGAGGAACTGCAAAAGTGGTGGGTGGAACTAACCAATGAATGGAAGAAAGTATTTATGGCTCTGGCCAAGATAGGTGCCAATCCCGGAAAAGAGGACTTGCATTCGCTTATTTCCAATACCAAAGTCGATATCTCCGGAAATCAGCTTATCCTGAATATCGATCCGGTAGAAAAGTTTATGAACCTGCAGACACTCAATATTGCCAACAC
>JAUZOX010000157.1 GCA_030706265.1 Bacteroidota bacterium
AAATTCGAAATGCGTTACTTGATTTCAAAAAATCAGGTAAGTTTATTCTTGCATACAGCGAAATCTATTCACAGAAAGGGTACTACCTCGCTTCTGCCGCAAATAAAATCTATTTGAATCCGGCAGGGGCTCTGGACTTTAGGGGAATTTCAGGAGAGGTGATGTTCATGAAAGGGCTCTTGGAAAAGCTGGATGTACAGGTCCAGGTTATCCGTCATGGCAAATTTAAAAGTGCTGTCGAGCCTTATATCCTGGATAAAATGAGCAAGGCCAACAAAGAGCAAACCTTTACTTATATAAACTCCCTTTGGAATCAAATGCTGAAAGGAATATCCCAATCGAGGGGTTTAAGTGAAAATCAGCTGAATAAATTAGCCGATAACCTCACAGGATTTACGCCCGAACTGGCAGTTAAGGAAAAATTAGTGGATCAATTGATCTACAAAGATCAATTATTACAGGAGCTCCGAAATAAACTTAAAATTGCTAAGGACAAGGATATTAACTCTATTAATCTTGGCAAATATGTCCTGGCAAATGAAAGCAGGTCTACCGAATATTCAAAAGACAAAATTGCGATCATTTTTGCATCGGGTGACATCGTATCAGGCAGTGGTGATGAGAACACGATAGGATCAGAAAAAATCTCCAAAGCCATTCGAAAAGCCAGATTGGATAAAAATATCAAAGCCATTGTTTTGCGCGTCAATAGTCCCGGTGGTAGTGCCATGGCGTCAGATGTTATTTGGCGTGAAATGGTATTGGCCAAAAAAGAAAAACCGATTGTGGTCTCCATGGGTGACGTTGCGGCATCAGGCGGATATTATATTTCCTGTGCGGCCAACAAGGTATTCGCAAGCCCCAATACCATCACCGGGTCAATTGGCGTCTTTGGAATAATTCCAAACTTTCAGAAAGCACTTCAAAATAAATTAGGGATAACATTTGACAGAGTTTCGACCAATAAACACTCCGACTTTATCTCGGTTACAAGGCCCCTGGATACAGAAGAGACCGGCATTATGCAAAACGATATTGAGCGCATCTATAAAACATTTGTCGGCCATGTAGCTGAAGGGAGAAAAACAACGCCCGCCTTGATCGATAGCATCGGACAGGGCCGGGTTTGGAGTGGCGTTGACGCTAAAAGGTTAAACCTGATCGATGAATATGGAGGGCTACCCGATGCAATCGCAGAAGCCGCCAAGTTGGCCAAAATAAATAAATACAATATCCAGACCTTACCCGTTTTGCAGGATCCTTTAACCAGATTGATTCAACAACTGACCGGTGATTATAAAGATGCCAGTATCCGAAAGGAATTGGGTGAGTATTATAATTACTTTACATACTTGCAGAGACTTGCCAAAGCCGACAAGATTCAGGCAAGGTTACCTTTCGAGATGAATATAAACTAAATTAAAAAGGTGTCTGGAAAGTAAAATTCCCAGACACCTTTTTTAACTCTTCGACAGGAGGCCCCGGAGCTTTGAGACATCCTCACATTTTTTAAAATTAAAAGCCCGACAGGCTATTATAACGTTTGATCCTTTTGACTGAATCGGCCAACTTGTAATCGCCGTCATAAACAGCCCCTTCCCAGTCTCCATACATGGGATTAGGCAGAACGATAAATCGGGTTCCGAATTCTTTTTTTAATTTTTCGACTGCATTAAACCGGTTTTGCACGGTAAGCTTACCATCGAAGGCATCTGAAAAATCAGCCATGCTATCTCCAAACAACAAAGAGATATGCCTTGTCTCCCTTATTTTTGCCCTTCGGGCTTCTTTGCTGCCGGTTTCTGATCGCATCAACAAATGATCGTCATCTATGGTTGAGAATCCGGCACTTTTTAAATTTTCAATTGTTGATTCCCGTTCCTCTTCCTTGCGGTTAGTGACATAATATATCTCAACACCGTTGGCGCGGGCATATTTTATAAAGTCCAGGGCCCCCGGAACCGGTTTGGCACTCGCTTTCTTGATCCATTCTGACCATTTATCGGGATATACTAATTTCTCGAGAATGCATTTTGCCTCATAAGGACTGTTATCTAAAACCGTTTCATCGATATCCAACACTACGCACCTTGGCATATTGACTTTTTTGTTTTCGAGGTCACGATCAAGCATAAAACGTGCAAGATTGTATGCCTGGTAACAAAGGGCACGGTATTCCGCTGCGGTTTGCTGGTACATCACCGCCATTACCATGTGTTCATCCGGATTTGCAATATTGCGCGATAAAGTCTCCGTGAGAATCTGAGTATGGGTAAGGGTCTTTATATGTTCTTGGGGGTGCTTTTGCTTACAAGCCGAAAAAAGGGCAATCACCAGACACAATACTATAAATCTGTTCACTTTCATTATTCAGTTTTTGGCAAAGATAGGTATGAAAAAAGCCGGAGTGTAATGCTCCGGCTTTACAAATGAAATTATTTTATGTTATTCATTTGAAAAATCACGTTCAGCTAAACGCTTGTAGCCATTATAACGCCACTTAGCATTTGCTTCGGCAGCTTTGAATAATTCTGCTGCTTCGGCAGGAACAGATTTTGAAAGTGATGAATAACGAACTTCACTTTGGAGAAATCCCTGAAATTTACTCCAATCTGGTTCTTTTGAATCGAGTTGGAATGGGTTCTGACCTTGTTCTTCGAGCGTTGGATTAAAGCGGTACAGATGCCAGTAACCTGCTTCAACAGCATGTTTGGCTTGTGCCTGGGTACGACCCATCCCTTCGCGAAGTCCATGATTGATACATGGAGCATAAGCAATAATCAGTGATGGTCCGGGATAAGCTTCAGCTTCCCTCAAGGTCTTGAGATACTGTGCCTGGCTTGCACCCATGGATACCTGTGCAACGTAAACATAACCGTACGACATTGCCATCATACCCAAGTCTTTCTTACGTACACGTTTTCCTGAAGCTGCAAATTTAGCAACAGCCCCTAGTGGTGTTGATTTTGATGACTGACCACCGGTATTTGAATAAACTTCGGTATCGATAACCAGTACATTTACGTCTTCACCTGATGCCAGTACATGATCCAATCCACCGTAACCGATATCATAAGCCCAACCATCGCCACCAAACATCCACTGACTCTTCTTAACAAGATATTGTTTCAGTTTAAGTATTTCAGCTGCGGCAGGTGAGTTTTCTTTTTCAAGACAAGCAACGACTTTTTCTGCTGCGACCTTAGATGCGGCTGCATTGTCCATGCCTGCAATCCACTCAGCAAAAGCTTCTTTGGTTTCAGCACTCATGTTTCCTTCCATTTCAGCCTTCATCTTACTGACAATTGTGAGACGCATTTTCTTCACAGCGGTTGCCATTCCTAATCCATACTCCGCATTGTCTTCGAATAATGAATTTGACCATGATGGACCATGACCTTCAGCATTTTTGCAATATGGAGTTGAAGGAGCTGAACCACTATAAATAGAAGAACATCCAGTAGCGTTAGCGACCATCATCCGATCACCGAACAATTGGGTGATTAACTTAATATATGGAGTTTCACCGCAACCTGCACATGCACCTGAGAATTCAAAGAGTGGTTGTGAGAATTGGCTATTCTTTACATTCTGGTCTTTTGGTACAATGTTATCCTTGTAAGTAACTTTTTTAACCATGAAATCGAAATTCGCAGCTTCTTTCATCTGGCTTTCGAGTGTCTTCATCACCAAAGCTTTTGATTTAGCAGGACAAACATCTGCACAGTTACCGCAACCTGAACAATCAAGCGCTGATACTTGCATGCGGAATTTCAATCCTTCAAACTGTTTAGCTGGAACAGCATTTATAGTTTGGATGCCTGCTGGTAATATCGACATTTCTTTTTCATTTAAAAGGAATGGACGAATTGCAGCGTGAGGACATACGAATGAACATTGATTACATTGGATACAGTTTTCTGGAATCCACTCTGGAACATGAACTGCAATACCCCGCTTTTCATAAGCAGCAGTACCAGCAGGGAAAGTACCGTCTTCACGGCCAATGAATGTACTTACAGGCAGATCATCCCCCTTAAGTGAATTCATGGGTTCCATGATGTTCTTAATAAAGTCGGGAATTTCGCGTGCATCAGCTTCATTAGATGGCACAAGGGTTTTCCATGCTTCCGGTATATTAACCAGTTGAACATCACCACCACGATCAACTGCAGAATTATTCATCGCAACGACTTCTTCGCCTTTACGGCCAAAGCTCTTGATGATGGCCTTCTTCATATATTCAACTGCCTTTTCGTAAGGTATTACGTTGGCAATTTTAAAGAATGCACTCTGCATGATTGTATTGGTACGATTTCCAAGTCCGATCTCTTCAGCTATCTTGGTTGCATTGATGATATAGAACTTGATTTCGTTTTTAGCCAGATATACTTTCATTTCATCGGGTAAACGATCAAGGGTTTCTTCGGCAGTATGAGTACTGTTTAAAAGAAATGTACCACCTTTTTTCAATCCCTTTAATACATCGTATTTTCCCAGATAAGAGGGAACATGGCAGGCAACAAAGTCAGGAGTATTAACTAAATAAGGCGAACGAATCGGAGTGTCACCGAAACGAAGATGCGAGATCGTTACACCGCCTGATTTTTTTGAGTCGTAAGCAAAATATGCCTGGCAATATTTATCGGTTGTCTCACCTATAATCTTGATTGAATTCTTGTTTGCACCAACAGTACCATCAGAACCCAAACCGAAGAATTTAGCCTGGAATGTACCTGCTACTGAAAGGTCAATTTCAGGAATTAATGGTAATGAACTGAAAGTCACATCATCAACAATACCAACCGTAAAATGATTTTTGGGTTCGTTTCTCTTCATATTGTCGAACACAGTAATCATCATTGCAGGTGTTGTATCTTTTGATGAAAGGCCGTAACGGCCACCAATGATGAGAGGACGGTTTTCTTTTTCGTAAAAGATTTCCTTGATATCGAGGTAAAGTGGATCTCCGGAAGCGCCTGGTTCTTTGGTACGATCAAGCACCGTGATTCTTTTAACTGATTTTGGACAAACATTAAAGAAGTACTTCGCGGAGAAAGGACGATACAGATGAACTGTGATCAAGCCTAACTTTTCACCTTTTGCATTAAGATGGTCAATGACCTCTTTGATTGTTTCATTGATTGAACCCATTGCAACGATCACGTTTTCAGCGTTGGGATCTCCATAATATGTAAATGGGTGATATTCACGGCCTGAAATTTTACTCAGCTTCTGCATGTAATCTTCTACCATGTCGGGAACAGCATTATAAAATGAATTTGATGCTTCGCGACTTTGGAAATATACATCAGGATTTTGAGCCGTACCGCGTGTTACAGGATGTTCGGGATTTAATGCCCGTTCTCTGAACGCTTGTACTGCTTTAAGATCAAATAACTTTGCTAATTCTTCGGTATCCGGGACTTCAACTTTCTGAATTTCATGAGAAGTACGGAAACCATCAAAAAAATGCAGGAATGGGATACGAGACTTTATTGACGTCAGATGCGCAACGGCTGCAATATCCATAATTTCCTGAACGCTACCAGATGCCAACATGGCAAAACCGGTTTGACGAACAGAATAAATATCCTGATGATCACCAAAAATAGAAAGAGCCTGTGCAGCGACAGCACGGGCAGACACATGAAATACTGCAGGAAGTAATTCACCTGCAATTTTGTACATGTTTGGAACCATCAACAATAACCCCTGTGAACAAGTATATGTGCTTGTTAAAGCGCCAGCTTGCAATGAACCGTGTAAAGCACCTACGGCACCAGCTTCAGACTGCATTTCTGTCACCTTAACTGTCTCACCGAAAATGTTCTTACGCCCATTGGCTGACCATTCATCAATATACTCAGCCATCGTTGATGAAGGGGTGATCGGATAAATTGCAGCTACCTCGCTAAAAAGATAAGCGATATGTGCCGCCGCATAGTTACCGTCACAAGTGATAAAATTTTTCTTTGTTGTCATATGCTAAATATTTAATCTACCCTGTTTTATAAATTTATAGGGACCCGACTCAAATTTTTGGCAAAATTAGTATTTTAACCACAATAAATAGCTAAAATTTGAATCTTTTCAACCCCTAAAAAAACAATTTAAAATGAGTAAAGATTAGGATCTTCAGAAGATTTAAAAAGTTGATTAATTTGGTTTTGCCATCGTCTAATCCACATTCTCATTATTGTTTTCCCATCTGCAGATAACAATTGTTTAAAAAGCAGTAAACCAATTTATAAGAATCTACCTGATTAAAAAACAAAAGAGCTGTCTCATGAATTTGAAACAGCTTCTCTTGTTAGGTGAAAGCAATTTGAAAAAAAAAACAATAAATCTAATGGGTAAATATCATCAATTCATAAATTCAACTTTACTTAGTAATTCTTTTTAATATTTGTGTTGCTTCCTGATTATGTGAGTTCGAGGAATTGCTTATTTGAACAAATAAGTCTTTTGCCGCTTCTACCTGATTATTTTTTAGATAACATAATGCCAGGTACCACTGGGCATTTTCGACAAAGAGATTGTTCTTTTGATCGATAATAAATTTGAATTCATGAATGGCTTTGTCCGTTTGAT
>JAUZOX010000158.1 GCA_030706265.1 Bacteroidota bacterium
ACTGATCATCAGCAATGACAGGCTACGTGAACAATACGGGAACCTCAAACTCAGTGAAGCTTTCAGCAAGGCTGACGATATTCTGACCACTGCAGCTAAGGGAATCGCTGAAATCATCACCGTAACCGGTTATATCAACGTCGATTTTGAAGATGTTAAAACGGTTATGAAAGACAGCGGTGTCGCCATTATGGGTTCAGGTCTGGCTGAAGGTGAAAACCGGGCCATGGAAGCCGTTGAAATGGCATTAACCTCACCCCTGCTCAACGACAATAACATTGAAGGGGCATCCAATATCTTATTATACATTGCTTCGGGTAAGGAAGAGATTTCCATGGATGAAGTCACGGAAATCACTGATTACATCCAGGAGAAAGCCGGATCAACCGCTGAAATAATTTGGGGAAATGGAACCGATGAAGCACTCGCCGACAAGATCAGCGTCACCCTTATTGCGACCGGTTTTTCGACAAAACCTCCGATCGATGATGCTAAGATCATTGTCGGTCGCCTCGATGAAAAGCCCAAAAATCAACCGATCGTGAATGAGCAGGTTCAGGAAACGACCGATTTCAAAGTCTTTACCAAGTCTCCTGATGGACAAAGATCAGATTCAAAGCCTGTCATTGAAATCGTTCAACCCTCCACTGTCTCAATGAATCCATCAAAGACGGCTGCCAGCCCAACCCTTTTCAGCCTTGATTCTCACTCAGATTACTCCCAACCCATCGATATCTATCCACTTTCAGCAGATTCGGATGATAGTAAGTCGTCTTCTAATTTTACCCGTTTCGAACATTCAGAACCCGCAACAAAGCGCCCTCTTAATGAACCAACCATTAGCCTGGAATCTATCGATCGGATGGCCAATGATCGTATTTCTCGCTTAAAGAATCTGAGTGTCCGTGCCGGATCGGCTTCCATTGAAGAGCTTGAAAGCCAACCAGCCTATATGAGGCGTAATGTTGAACTGAATGATGCACCTCCTTCTGATTCATCAAACATTTCACGTTATTCTTTGACCCTGGAACCGGGATCCAATCAGGTGGAAATCAGATCGAACAACACCTTTTTACACGATAAGCCGGATTGATTCTTATCATTAACAGATTAACAGATTAACCAACAACAGCCACCAGTAAATCATCAACAAATTTACCGATGGCTGTTTCTAAATTATATGAGAAAATGGAACTGGAAAAATTAATAAATAATGACATCAAGCAGGCCATGCTTGCAAAGGATAAGGAAACCCTTGAAGCACTTCGCGCCATCAAGGCTGCGCTTCTGCTTGAAAAAACAGGTAAAGACGTGTCAAGTGGAGAAATTCCGGAAACAGTTGAATTGAAAATGCTCCAGAAACTTGTCAAACAACGTCGTGAATCTGCCCAAATCTATGTTACCCAAGGTCGCCAGGATCTTGCAGACCAGGAATTGTTTCAGGCTAAAATCATTGAAAAATATCTTCCCGCCCAGATGAGCGAAGAGGATATAAAAGCCATTATTGTCGATATTATTGCACGCGTTGGTGCAAAGGAACCTAAAGATTTGGGTAAAGTTATGGGGCCGGCTTCTAAAGAACTTGCCGGTAAAGCTGACAATAAAACCATATCCGCAATTATCAAAACTTTACTGGAAGGATAAGTTATAACAGGTGAATTAGATTATCTTGTTATTTTTTAAAAAAAGAGGCTGCCTAAATATCGGGGACAGCCTCTTTTTTTTAAAAAATCATATTATCTTTATAGCGTATAACAATGCTGCCCAAGCATCATAAACCGCCGATGCTTATCCATGAATCCTGTTTCAGGGTTCCTTTCCTTAGCACATCACCTGTTCGGAAAAAACGAATTTAAACAGATTTCTAATAATATAGAAAACTGTAAGGAAGCTGATGGTAAAAAACTCCTTTCAGGAATATCCGGAATAGAATTCACCAACACTTGAAAGATGCAAAATGGATATGCTATAGGGATCTATAAAGTATCCATTAAGTATCCTTGAAGTATCCTTGAAGTATCCTTTAAATCTTGATTTTACCTAAGTTTATTATGAAATTTTGAAGCGAATTGGATTGGAAACGCACTCATCTATGAACCATGCCGGCATTCAATTTCCAGGCGAACTGTTGCTTTATATTAAATTCTGATGATGGATTTCATCCGGTTTTAATAATGCGAATTTAATACAAATTATGTACGTATAAAAATAAAAAAGAGGGTGCCTCATATATTGAACTTTGAGGCACCCTCTTTTTATTTTAACGATTATTTCTAATCCCGCATGCTCAGGCAAAAATTAAGCGCCAAGCATCAGGCGGCGAAAACCGGTAACGGTAAGTCCCTTATCTGCTTTGACAAGCATTTCACGGACTGTTGTTTTATTGTCCTTGATAGATTCCTGGTTCAGAAGGGTATTTTCTTTGTAGAATTTATTCAACTTACCCATTGCGATCTTTTCAAGCATTTCTTCAGGTTTACCTTCCTGACGAGCAACATCTTTTCCAATTTCGATTTCTTTCTGGATGGTTTCAGCATCAACATCATCTTTATCAACGGCCAAAGGAGCCATTGCTGCAACCTGCATTGCGATCTCGTGACCGAGGGTCTTAATTTCAGGAACATCAGCTTTGTTTAACCCCAGAAGGGTACTAAGACGATTGCCATGATGGTTGTAAGCGAAGACCATAGGAGCTTCAATCACATCAAAGTGAGAGATGTCCATTTTTTCGCCGGTTTTACCAATCATTTCAGTCACGCTTTCCATAACGGTATGACCATCCAGTTCAAGCGTTTTTAATTCATCCAATGATTTAGCACCTTTTTGAATAGCCAAATCTAAAATCGAGTTCGCAAAGTTTACAAATTCGTCATTTTTACCCACAAAGTCTGTTTCGCAATTTAACATTAAAACAGCGCCATAGGTATTCGCAGCATTTGTCTTAGCAATTACAATTCCTTCGTTAGCATCCCTATCAGCACGCTTATTAGCCAATTTCTGACCTTTTTTACGTAGAAATTCTATTGCCAATTCAAAATCACCATCATTTTCTTTAAGTGCATTCTTGCAATCCATCATACCGGCTCCGGTCATCTGGCGCAATTTATTAACATCAGCAGCAGTTATATTTGCCATAAGAATATTGCTTAAGAATTAAAATTTCTTCTTTGGACCACCCGTATTACCGGCTGGTTTGCGTACAGGACCGCGTCCTGCAACGGGTTTACGAGGACGTTTCATACCGTCACCTTCTTCGGCTGCTTTCAATTTAGCAAGCCTTTTCAGTTCAGGATCTTCTTCGTCTTCAATATCATAAGAACGGCCTTCGCCGGTATTATCGGTTTCTTCTCTTTCTTCGTCACCACGCTTGTCTTTGTCAATCTTACGTTCGATGAGTCCTTCGTCAATGGCTTCAATCATTTTGGAAATGATCAAAGAAATTGATTTTGAAGCGTCGTCATTTGCCGGAATAGGGAAATCTACAAGGTTAGGATTTGAATTGGTATCCACAATTGCAAAAGTTGGGATATTCAACCTTCTTGCTTCGGCAATTGCAATGCGCTCTTTTGTGATATCTACTACAAAAATTGCAGCAGGTAAACGGTTAAGGTCTGAAATAGAACCCAGGTTCTTTTCAAGTTTAGCCCTTTCACGTGAAATTTGTAAACGTTCACGTTTTGAAATGCTGGTATACGATGGAGTATTCAGCAATTTATCAATCGTAGACATTTTGCGGACAGCTTTGCGGATAGTTGCAAAGTTGGTTAACATACCACCCGGCCAGCGTTCGGTAACGTATGGCATTCCAACAGTTTTAACATGCTCAGCTACGATGTCTTTAGCCTGTTTCTTGGTAGCTACGAAAAGTATTTTTTTGCCTGATTTTGCAATCTGCTTCAGTGCTGCAGCAGCTTCGTCGACTTTTGCTATCGTTTTATATAAGTCGATGATGTGGATTCCATTGCGCTCCATGAAAATAAAAGGAGCCATGTTGGGATTCCATTTACGCCTTAAGTGTCCAAAGTGAACACCGGCATCCAACAATTCATCAAATGTTACTCTTGCCATTAATTTTTTTCTTAAAGTTTACATTCTGTTAGTGACAATTGCTAAGTAGTTCTAAAACAGAAGTCTTAGCAATTTAGATACTAAACTTTCCTTTTCCGTCAAACGAATATTAACGTTTGCTGAACTGGAATCTCTTGCGGGCTTTTGGTTGACCTGGTTTCTTACGCTCAACCATACGGGGATCGCGACGCATCAGACCTTTTGATTTGAGGGCCGGACGAATTTCTTCGTTGATTTCTACCAGGGCACGTGAAATAGCCAAACGAACAGCCTCGGCTTGTCCTTTGAATCCACCGCCATCCAGAGTAACCTTAACGTCGTATTTATCAAGGACATTGGCTATTTCCAGTGGTTGACGAACTACATATTGCAGTATTGCAACCGGGAAATATTCCTTGTAATCACGACCATTAACGGTAATGTTACCGCTACCTTCTTTCAAATAGATACGCGCAACCGCAGTCTTCCTTCTGCCTAAAGCATTGATGACTTCCATACTGATTACTTGATTTCGTTAATTTTAATTGTTTTAGGTTTCTGAGCTTCATGATCATGCTCAGGGCCTACCACAACATGAAGATTTCTAAAGAGTGCACTTCCCAGTATATTCTTTGGAAGCATTCCCCTAACGGCTTCTTCAACAATTGCATTAGGTCTTGATACCAATAATTGGCGTGGGGTACGCGAGCGCTGTCCTCCCGGATAGCCCGTGTGATGGACGTATTGCTTGGCTGTCATTTTCTTACCGGTCAGACGAACTTTCTCGGCATTGATAACGATGACATAATCGCCGCAATCTGCATGGGGAGTGAAACATGTTTTATGCTTACCTCTCAATAAATTAGCGACTTTTGAAGCAAGACGACCCAACACTTCGCCCTCTGCGTCTACTAGCAGCCATTGTTTATCGGCTGATTCCTTGGTCGCAGAAATTGTTTTGTAGCTTAATGTGTTCATCGGCTTAGTTAAATTGTTGCATTAGAACTTTTATCCCAATAAAAGGGTGCAAAGGTAAGACAGAAAAACCGCTTTAACAAATTTATCGACATAATATTATCGATAACCTGCTAATACGGAGATCCGTTAATCTTTTACCACTATTGAAAGTGCAAAGGTAAAGTTTTTTTGGGCCCCTTTTACATGGTAATATTTCTCAAATTTTAATTTATCACTTCTAATCGTCTTACTTTTGCACTGTTTTTTAAATCCAATGATGAATAAATCCGCCCAAGACCAAATTGATGCATACTATGCATTAAGAGCCGAGATCGATTCCCTAAGCCAAAAACTGACCGTTGAACATCAGAAACACTTAAATTGTCGTCAAGGGTGTGATCATTGCTGCGTAAACCTGCGTCTTTTACCGGTCGAATTCCATGCCATCCTCTCCGAACTTACCCCAGACCGAATTCCTTACAAAGCAAAAATTACGAGAGAAGAGGATCCCTGCACTTTTTTGAATAACCATTCATGCATCATATACGCATCCAGACCCATCATCTGCCGTACCCACGGACTCCCTTTGTTATTTATGAACGACGAAGGAACCGACCTGGAACTTGCACTTTGCGAACGCAATTTCACCGATGCACAGGATATGGAATTCACGGTAGACAACACCTACCCTGAAGATAAATTTGTTAGCCGACTGAATATGATCAATCGTGAATTTATCAATCATTATCATGGATCCGAATATAAAGGTCAACAGCTTATACCGTTAACCCGTATTTTAAACCAAGAGTCTGAATAAGAGGCCCAAACCGGACTTGAAAATAATTCGCATCCATCAGGGAATAAAAGGTGATTGACTAGAGTCCTTCCGTTGATTCAAGCTCCTTCAATATATTGTTGACATCTTCCTCGGTAGCCGTGAGCTTGTTCTTGCAGATCTTGATCAACAATGCTGCCCTTTTAACCTTTTTTGACAGTTCATCTACCGAGATTGCCCCACCTTCAATCTCTGCAACAATGGCCTGAAGCTCATCAAACGCTTCCTTGTAATTTGGCTTTTCATTCATGATTTTTCAGTTTTATTAATTTTTTTCACAACACTTACAATATCTCCATCCGAAAGTATCGTTTCCAGTATGTCTCCTTCATTGGCATCTTCAACTTTCTGCAGCACATTTCCATTCACTATTGTTATGCTGTAACCCCGTTTCAATACATTTTTGGGGTCCATTAATCCAATATTCTTTTCAATTCCTTCGAGTTCCTTCCTATTGTTGCGGATATAATTAACGATTGAAGAAATCAACCTGACCTGCGAAAGATCAACATATTGAGCAAAAGCTGCCGATGCCTGTTTAAATCCTCTTCTGATTTGAAAAATATTCAGATCGATTCCGGTTTGTGTCCGGTTCAGGAATGATATGACATCTTTTCTGAATATCAGACCGGTCTGCCTGATCTGCTGGCTATTGTTTAAAAGCTGCAACCGGGTGTCTTTCCTTAACCCGGTTACGAGTGCGGCTTGAG
>JAUZOX010000159.1 GCA_030706265.1 Bacteroidota bacterium
GGCTCACTTTTTTGCCATCCATGTCGGGATAAGAAAACTGAAACTTGATGGATGGATCTTTTACGGTGACCAGTTCATCGGCTTTGGGAAGTTCAAAGGTGGTCGTTCTGACTGCTGTCCAATCTGTTTTCCATTTCCGGCTGCCCACAAATTTTCCGTTCACCAGCTGACCGGCCGAATTGACTTCACCGGTGATCAACAAAGAATGCGCACCATCAAGAGTTGAAACCATACACTTGTTTCCGGAGACTTTTCCATCGAGATAACGGTAATCTCCTCCGGTCGTTAAAATGCTTCCGCTAACCCTGTCTCCTGTCTGGAAAAATTCAGCCAGATCTTTCTGGGCATCCGGAGTCCCCGGAGCCTCCGTCAATTCCCAATGTCCGCTAACATTCACTGCAGACTTTTCGCTATAACCGGAAAAGCGGTCCGTAACCCCATATTGGGCCGTAAAGTGGTATCCGTTACCCTCTGATTTTCCCTTCGGGTAATAGGTGCCCACCAGCTTGTCGTTCATGATCCGGGCAACAATTTCACTTTGGAAAAACGGAAACTTCATTTTCAATGAATCGCCTTTGATGTTGACTTCCGTAGCCACTATCTTTTCGCTGGCATTCGAAATCTCGATAGTACTCTTGCCATTTTTCAAAACAACATGTTTGAAATTGAATGGCATATCTGAAACATGACTGGCATCGTCCAATTGAATAATTCCCAACCAATTGCCTGTTTTGAGTCCGGACTGGACAACTTGAGCCGGACTGTAGATAAATAGGCCGGTTAATGCCAGTAAGATTATTCCTTTTCGTATTAGATTCATAAAGATTCAGGTTTAATATTCGAAAACGTGAGTCATAACTTCGTTTTACACGCAAAGGTATTATTATAAAATCAAATGACGATAAAAACAAGGTGCCTTTTTAAACTTCTTAATATCATATACCTGGATAATTCATGTTTAACAGCCTTTGAAAAAGAAATGAGAAAACGCTTCAATCAAATTCATCCGATTGTATTCCTTTTCATCATCAGAGATTCAATGTTATATCCCATGCAGCAGGTTCATTGATCGTCACATTAAATTCGCAACTGTACTCATTGGAACTCAATAGCGTGGGTACCACAAAAGTCAATCTGATATCAACCGGGAAGGCGGCATTCCGGATTTCCAAATAACTTTCCTGCAATTCCTGAACACCACTTGATGTGGTTACACTCAAATCATGCATACTGCTTAAAACTGCACCTCCGCGGTAAAACCGGACCGTTACCTTATTTTCGGACGCAAGCCCTTTCATAACCGTATATCGTGGGATGCTTTCAACGCGTCCTATCCGGTAAGGCAGTATTCCGGTACCCTCATATTTATCCTGATGCCAGACACCTACCAAAGTGGAATCTCCGTTCATAGAATGCCAGACATAAGTTCCTTTTCCATCACGCAGTCCCCGCCTCCATTCGCCCTTATACATGGCACCCGTTGCCCATACATAGGTTCCTGTCCCATCGGGAAGTCCTTTCCTGAATTCACCTTCATATGAATCTTGTCCCCTGGCAACACCTTTACCATGGGCAAGGCCGTTTTTACAATCGCCCTGATAACTCATTGAAATCTCTGTTTTTAGAACCTTGCACTCCTGTGCGAATAAGTTCGGAATAAGAAAAAGCAGTAAAACCAGTAGTGCATTAGTTTTCATGCGTAAATTAATTGTATTAAAACGATCGCATGGAACGCGCATGGATGATTTTCATCGGTTTTGGTGTTTTCAAACATGCTCGGTTCATGCGTAAATAATTTGTTATCGTGTTATCGCGCACAAAAGTATTCAAATGACTTACTTTTTCAAATTTTGATTGTGATTCCATTCACAGCAATTTAAAATAATGTTGTATATTTGCACATCATCAAACCCGTGAAGTTGATCATTCGGCTTCGAGGCATCATTTAATCACAATCTAATCCGGAGGAACATCTAATGGAAAGGAGAATAGGCTCAGCCCTTATACTCATCGAAGACAAACAGGAGGTTGCTCAACTCAACCAAATCATCTCCCGTCATTCCGACATCATCATCGGTAGACAAGGTCTCCCCTTACGTAATTACGGCTTCAACGTTATTTCTCTCATTCTCGATGGTAATTCAGATCAGATTAGTTCTCTCACCGGACAACTTGGCCGCCTGAAAGGCATTCAGGTTAAATCAGTCATGCTGAAACCGGTTCATGATGCAATCGAAAACGATTAATTTTTGATCCGTTGGGTTTTTGATTGGAAATAACTGAACTTAAATAACCATCAAACAATGAAATTTAACCCGGAAAAATGCAGCATTCCCGATGAACGGATGCAACCATTTATCGATCCCGAAGAAATTTGGGGGCTCATCAACAACACCGTCAGCACCCCGGAAAGAGTGCGTCAGCTGATTGCCAAATCACTCGACAAGCAGCGTCTCACCATGGAAGAAACCGCCGTGCTGATCAACACGACCGATCCCGAATTGGTAGAAGAGATCAAGGAAGGGGCCCGCGAGCTCAAAAGACGCATTTACGGAAACCGGATTGTCCTCTTCGCGCCTCTTTACGTGGGCAATAAATGCATGAACAATTGCCAGTATTGCGGATTCAGGGTTTCCAACAAGGCCCAAATCAGGACCACCCTTACGGATGAAGGCCTGGTCAATGAAGTTGAAGCGCTCGAAGACAACGGACAAAAAAGGCTTATTCTGGTTTATGGGGAGCACAGGGACTATTCTCCCGAATTCATTGCCCATACCGTAAAAATTGTCTATGGAGTCAAAAAAGGAAATGGCGAGATCAGAAGGGTCAATATCAATGCTGCGCCTCTTGAAATTGAAGGGTTTAAAACCGTCAAAGCAGCCGGCATCGGGACTTATCAGATTTTCCAGGAGACTTATAGTCCGGAAGCTTACAAGTGGTATCACCTGGGTGGCAAGAAGATGGATTACAACTACCGTCTTACCGCACTCGACCGTGCACAGGAAGGCGGAATCGACGACGTGGGCATCGGGACATTGCTCGGACTCTACGACTGGCGTTTCGAAGTACTGGGTCTTATCCGCCATACGAATCACCTGGAGGCTTGTTACAATGTCGGACCCCATACCATCTCATTTCCACGTATAAAAGATGCCTCCACCATCAACATCGATCAAAAATACATGGTCAACGACGAAGATTTTGCCAAACTGGTTGCCATCCTCCGGTTGGCCGTACCTTACACCGGCATGATCCTAACGGCCCGTGAAAATCCTAAGCTGCGGCACGAAGTCATCCAGTTCGGTATATCCCAAATCGACGGCGGTACAAAACTGGAGATTGGCGCCTATGCAGAAAAAGAAGGCGAAAACCAGAATCTGAACCGCGAACAGTTTGCCATCAATGACGACAGGCCCCTGAACGTCATCATGGACGAGCTGATCGAAAACGAATATTTACCGTCGTTCTGCACGGCGTGTTACCGTCTGGGCCGCACCGGCGAACACTTCATGGAATTCTCGGTTCCCGGATTCATCAAACGTTTCTGTACACCCAATGCCATGCTTACCCTGAGCGAATACCTGGTCGACTACGCTCCCGCCGAAACCGCAGAAAAGGGATGGCAACTCATCGAAAAAGAGTTGACCAACTTAAAATCAGACGATGTGAAGGTTAACGTCCCCGAAATCCGAAACCGTATCGAACGGATCAAAAAAGGAGAACACGATTTATATTTTTAATCGATTCATTTTTTAATCTTCCTGAGTTTATTTTTCCAAAAAGGCAGCTTCAACGCTGCCTTTTTTATTCGACTTTAAGGCAGGGAATATCAGGTGAGAATAAAAAAAGTCCATTACATTGATAAAAGGTGAATTACGTTTAAAAACTCACGATCAAACCATTTTATGCCTCTTCTCTACCCTAACACAAAATCGAGAAAACAGACATTATGTCACTGGAAATCAAAGCAAACATGTCATTTTATCAGCTTTAAAAACTGTTTTTCACTCTGGCTCTATTGTTGAGGAAATTGTTTCAACAAAAAAAATACAATGGAAACAAATCCTAATTTAAATCGTTTTGCCCGTAATCTGAATGACCTTGCCCGTACCGGAAAACTCGACCCGGTGATTGGCCGTGACGAAGAGATCAGGCGGGTACTTCAGATACTTTCGCGCAGAACCAAGAACAACCCTATCCTTATTGGGGAACCCGGGGTAGGAAAAACCGCTATTGCAGAAGGGCTTGCCCATCGGATCATCAATGGAGATGTACCTGAAAGCCTGAAATCAAAACAAATATTTTCGCTCGACATGGGAGCCTTGATTGCCGGAGCCATGTACAAAGGTGAATTTGAGGAGCGGCTGAAGAGCGTCATTAAAGAAGTGATCGATTCAGCAGGAGAAGTGATCCTTTTCATCGATGAAATTCACACCCTGGTTGGTGCCGGCGGCGGCGAAGGGGCCATGGATGCCGCAAACATCCTCAAACCTGCGCTGGCGAGGGGCGAATTGAAAGCCATCGGGGCCACTACCCTTAAGGAATACCAGAAATATTTTGAAAAAGATAAGGCCCTTGAACGTCGTTTCCAGATCGTCATGATTGACGAGCCTAATATAGAAGATTCCATTTCCATCCTCCGCGGCCTCAAGGAACGATATGAAATGCATCACCAGGTCAGGATTAAGGATGAGGCCATCATTGCCGCAGTACAGCTTTCGCAACGCTATATTACGGACCGTTTTCTTCCCGACAAGGCCATCGACCTTATTGATGAATCTGCCGCAAAATTAAGGCTGGAAATCGATTCGGTTCCCGAAGTGCTGGATGAAGTGGAACGCAAGATCAAGCAGCTGGAAATTGAACGCGAAGCCATCAAGCGCGAAAAGGACGATGCCAAGTTAAACGAGATCAGTAAAGAGCTGAAGGACCTGAATGATCAACGGGAAGTCTTACGCGAACGCTGGAAAAAGGAAAGAGACTTCATGAATGGCATTCAAAAAGCCAAAAATGAAATTGAAAGATACAAACTGGAAGCCGACCAGGCTGAAAGAGAAGGTAATTACGGAAAGGTTGCAGAGCTGCGCTATGGACGGATCAAGGAAGCCGAAAACGCCATTGTCGCCTTGAAGCAACAACTGCATCAGGTTCAGGGCGACAAACCCTTGATCCACGAAGAAGTCGGCGCAGAAGAAATTGCGGAAGTCGTTTCGCGGTGGACCGGAATCCCGGTAAACAGGATGCTGCAAAGCGAACGGGAAAAGCTGCTCAACCTGGAAGCCGATTTACACAAACGGGTAGTCGGCCAGGATGAAGCCATCGGCGCCTTGGCGGATGCAATCAGGCGTAACCGTGCCGGATTGAATGACAGCCGCCGACCTATCGGTTCGTTCATCTTTCTGGGTACCACCGGTGTCGGTAAGACAGAACTTGCCAAGGCTTTGGCCGAATTCCTGTTCGACAGCGAGAACGCAATGATCAGGATCGACATGAGTGAATACCAGGAACGGCATACTGTATCGCGACTCGTAGGTGCACCTCCGGGATACATTGGTTATGAAGAAGGAGGCCAGCTCACCGAAAAAGTCAGACGTAAACCCTATTCGGTCATCTTGTTGGATGAAATCGAAAAGGCGCATCCCGATGTGTTCAACATCTTGCTTCAGGTATTGGACGATGGCAGGCTGACCGATAACAAAGGACGGCTTGCAGACTTCCGCAACACGATCATCATCATGACTTCCAATTTGGGATCACAACTGATCCAGGAAAAATTGAGCCATATGAACGATGCCAACAAGGACAAGATATTGGATCAGACCCGTGAAGAGGTATTTGCCCTGTTGCGACAGACCATCCGGCCCGAATTCCTGAACAGGATCGATGAATTGTTGATGTTTACCCCGCTTTCGAAGAAAGAAATCCGCGGCATCGTTGAGTTGCAGATAGTGCGGCTGAAAGAGATGCTTGCCGTGAATAACCTGAAACTCGATGTCACCGAAGAGGCGATCGATCTTTTGACCCAGGAAGGCTACGACCCGCAGTATGGCGCCCGGCCATTGAAAAGGGTGCTGCAACGCAGGGTGCTGAACGAGTTGTCAAAGATGATTTTGTCCGGTAAAGTGACCTCCGATTCGGAAATACGAGTAGGAGCCTCGAGAGACCAGTTTACCTTCAACAATAAATAAGATGGAAACCGGATTGAGATGAAGCCAATGTGAATATTCATCAATTCATATCAGATTGTATTTTAATATTTTAAATTAATTTTTCACCTTTTTTCCATAAAAGGTGAAAATTTGTTTGGCAGAAAAGAATGATTTTGTATTTTTGCACTCCCTATGGTAAACATGTTAATGCCGGGACGCAGACTCAGGGAGAGATGGGTGAGTGGCTTAAACCAACAGTTTGCTAAACTGTCGTACTCGTAAGGGTACCGGGGGTTCGAATCCCCCTCTCTCCGCAGCTTATTGCCGGCGTTAAAGGAAGGAAATAGAAATA
>JAUZOX010000016.1 GCA_030706265.1 Bacteroidota bacterium
ATATCGCTGAAGGTAATCCAGCTACCCCGACAAGACAAATAGCGAAATAGCGAAATGCGAAATGCGAGAACTATTTTGTCACTCCGAGTCATAAGATGACTTAAAGCAGTCAGCCTTTTCCAAAAAAAGTTTAGGTTTATCGCGTCCCGGTCTTTGACCGGGAGTTCGAACCGAAGCCCTTCGGGTTCATTCATCCCGAGTGCTCGGGAGTGACCTGAACTTTTGTTCCGGAATTTCCATTCCGTTTGTTGTCAAGGACATACATTTTTTCATGAACCCAGGCGAGCCAGAAGCCTAAAAAAGTCTGTAGGGTAGCAGCAAAACAAATATCAAAGATCACCGCACCAGCACAGAAGCCAACCAATGGCGGAGTATCCAAAGAAGAAACCGCAGTTCTTGCAGATTGAACCGGAAAAGCCGGTCATTCCCGCTCCGAACTGGACCGCTTCCAGATTGCTTCCAATGACTTCAACTGCACCATGCGGCTAAATGACTCGGATGGAAATACATTCACAACCAGCTTCACCCCTGGAATAAAGAAGGTCATCGAGTTTCTCAAAACTTCATTTGATGCAAGCATCACGGAAGCTGAAAACAAGATCTCCTTCTGAATCTCAACGTCAGACCTGTTAATCGGGCGATCCCGGGTTCCGGGATCGCCTTTTTTAATGCTCGTAACCTAAAAGGAACAAGGTTTATTTATTCGACGTTCCGACCTGAGAAATTCATTAATAAAACTGAGAATCAAATAAATAAATTTATCCATTGTTTTTAAATCATTATTTTTTGAAGTATATTTATCGCTTACAATCATATCGGTATGAATACATTAAACATTGTAAGCAATTTAATTCTGGTGCTCTCTTTTCTGCTGATTCTGGTATTGGGGTTTGTTATCTCAAAGCAGATAGTACGGCGCCAAAACCTTATTGGACGACCACCTGTACCAGTATTACTTTTCATTCTTGCTAAAAGCTGCGTAGTCGTCAATATTGGATTCATCTTTCTATCCGGATTTCATGTAAGTGCATATTCTCTTTATATGCCTTCCCTTGGCATTTCAATTCTTGCACTGCTGATCATGGTAATTGGAATCATACTCCTCATTCTTTCGTCCTTCCGATTAAAAAGCGATCTGATTTTCGGACTGCCGAGAGAACAACTTCATATGTTGCAGACAAAAGGAGTATACAGGTTGAGCCGGCATCCTTTTTACCTTGGTTTCATATTCATTCTTTGCGCATCCTGCCTTCTTTACCCGAATATTGTGAATATCCTTGCCTTCTTTACTGCATGGGTAATCCATCATTATATTATGATCGGAGAGGAAAATTTCTTAGAACAGCAGTATGGTGAGGAGTACCGACAATACAAAAGAAAGGTCAGCCGATATATTACATTCAAATAATGGAAACTATGAAGGTCTTAATAATTTTTGCCCATCCCAATCCGTTGTCCTTCACAAGAGCCGTATTGGATAATTTTTGCAATGGCCTGAAAGAATCCGGGCACCAATTCGAAGTTGTGGATCTGTATAAGATAAAATTCAATCCCGTGTTCCAGGACATGGATTACGCATCCTTTGTCGACAAGGATATGCCTAAGGAATTATTCAAGCAAATGGACATGAGGAAAATGATTATTGAGCTTGCCGGAGGTCTTATTAAAAGGTGGATAGCCAAATGGTACATCAGGAATAAGACGGATGATGAGCTCATTCAAGTAATAAACTCCCAAAAGCCAAAAGTCGTTTTAGAACATCAGAAAAAAGTCAGTGAAGCAGATGTGCTGGTGATTATTACACAGGTTTTCTGGATGCATTTCCCTGCCCTTGTGAAAGGCTGGATGGAAAGAGTACTTACTTATGGTTTTGCTTATAAGCTTAATGATAAAGGCTGGGCAGGTGATCCTGATGGAAGAATCCCCTTATTAAAGCTGAAGAAAGCGATCATCATGCAACCGACTTTCTTCAATGAACAGGTTTACCGTGAAAAAGGATTTAAAACTGCCATGGAAAGCATCATTGATGAATGGAGTCTAAGATTTCCCGGTGTTCAAAAGGTCGACCACATCTATTTTCATTCCATCCTTTCTGTCAGCCCTGAAACAAGAAAAAAGTACCTTCAAATTGCTTATATGAAGGGGAGAGAATTACAAGAATAAGTGATCCCGTAAAAATTCCTTTGAAAAGGTTTATCCAGGAACTGTCCTGAAATATTTGGTTTTGAATTTCAGGGCTACATTGACAAGTGAGATAAGAACCGGTACTTCGACCAGTGGTCCGATTACGGCTGCAAAAGCCTCTCCCGAGTTGATCCCGAACACGGCGATGGCGACTGCAATGGCAAGCTCAAAGTTGTTGCTGGCCGCAGTGAAGGATAACGTCGCTGATTGTTCATAGGTTGCACCGACCTTCTTGCTCATGAAGAAGGAGAGCAGGAACATGATGATGAAATAGATCGTCAGCGGGATGGCGATCCGGATCACATCCAATGGGATCTTCACAATGTATTCGCCCTTCAGCGAGAACATCACCAGGATGGTGAAAAGCAGTGCAATGAGCGTCAGCGGGCTGATCTTCGGAACGAACTTCGTATGATACCATTCCTTGCTCTTAACTCTGATCATGATGAATCGGGTCAGGAATCCCGCGATAAAGGGAATTCCAAGGTAGATGAATACGCTTTTTGCGATCTGTGCAATGGTGATCGCTTCAACGGCGCTGTTCGTCGGCAGTCCGAACCAGGCAGGGAACACTGCAATGAACAGGTAGGCATAAACGGAGAATAGCAGAACCTGGAAAATCGAGTTGAATGCGACCAAGCCGGCGCAATATTCCGTGTCTCCCTTTGCGAGTTCATTCCAGACAATCACCATGGCGATACAACGGGCAAGACCGATCAGGATCAATCCATACATGTAATCAATATTGAACTGAAGGAAAATTATAGCCAACAGGAACATCAAGATTGGTCCGATGATCCAATTCTGAACGAGCGATAATCCCAGGATTTTCGTATTTTTAAAGACATCACCCAACTCTTCATATTTAACTTTAGCCAAAGGAGGATACATCATTACAATCAGTCCGATGGCAATCGGAATGTTGGTTGTCCCTGAAGACATAGAATTCCAGAAGTCAGCTATACCAGGGAAAATCCAGCCCCAGAAAACTCCGATTGCCATTGCCAAAAAGATCCATAAAGTAAGATAGCGATCAAGAAATTTTAGTCTTGTTTTCATAATAAGAGTTGGGGTTAATTCAAATTTGGGGCTTCACATGATCAACATAAAAGGCATGAAATCCTTCCCTGATCTCATCCCGAACCTTACGGTAATCAGGTATGACTTCTTCAAAAGACCCCTTTGCTTCAGCAGGGTCTTCAAATCCCATGTGCAACCGATTTTTTACCTTCCCGAAAAAGACAGGACATGTTTCCTTGGCATTGTCACAAACCGTTATCACATAATCGAAGGAATCTGAAAGAAAAAGATCGACACTCTTGGGATAATTATGCGAAATATCTATGCCAACTTCATTCATGGCTGCAACTGCGAACGGATTTGCATGTTTTGCAGGATTTGTTCCGGCAGAATGTACTTCTAACCGGGAATCAAAAGATTTCATAAAACCTTCCGCCATTTGGCTGCGACAGGAGTTCCCCGTACATAAAATCAATATTCTCATGTTCTATCTACAATTTTGATTATTAGGAACATTTATGATTTTAAAGAACTCCTGAAATTCCGCTATTGCTTTGCAAATCCTCTTGGAATCAAGGCAATAATTCACTTTCACTCCGTCAACATGGCCCTGGATAAGTCCTGCATTTTTCAATTCAGTCAGGTGCTGATTGATCGTTGTTCTGCTCAATGGCAATTCGTCTGAAATATCTCCGGTTATACATACCTTGGTTTCTGCGAGATATTTCAAAATTGCAAGCCTTGCAGGGTGTGCAAGTGCTTTGAATAAGACCGCGGACGAATTCAATTTAGGATCGAAAAGATCCGTTTTTGCATATGCCATATCTTACCAGTTTTATTAATTGACAATTTTTCCTTCATTCAGGTGCAACTTCATTGTCCCATAATCGGCTGCGACCGGGCTATGAGTGACCATCATAATGGTGATTTTGTTCTCCCTGTTGATTTTTTTCAGGAATTCTAAAATTTCAAGCGAAAGAGTAGGGTCAAGGTTCCCGGTTGGCTCGTCTGCCATGATGATCTGGGGACGATGTACAATAGACCGGGCAATCGCAACCCGCTGCTGTTGACCGGCAGAAAGTTCTCTCGGTAAGTGTTCAATTCTGTCACTTAAACCAACATAGTCAAGAATTTCAGTAGCACGTTTTACCTGCTCTTTCTGTGGAATTCTCTCCAAAGCCAAAGGGATCATTACATTCTGTATTGTTGTCAGATATGGGATCAATGCAAAGCTTTGCAGAATATATCCAACCGATTTTTTCCGGATATCGGTCAGATGGCGGTCGGAAATGTTATCAATCCTCTTGCCATTGAATATGATCGTTCCTGAAGAAAGGCGAATAAGCCCGAAAAGAGATAATAATAACGTGCTTTTCCCCGATCCTGAAGGACCCGTAACCGTTACAAAATCGCCCTGGTCAACATTGAATGATACCTTATCTAGAGCATTAATAAAACCACCATTATGCGGGTATTGTTTTAAAATATTTTCTCCTTGTAGAAACATGGTCAATCCTCCTGTAGATTTGAATGTGGGTCAAATTTAGCGGCAAGATAAGTTGGGAAGAGTGATCCGGCCAGAGAGATGGCTACGGATAAGATTATTGACCACACAAGGTACATGTAAACGGGCTTAACAAGTATACCCGCAAAATATGGTCCCAGGATCACACCTGCGAGGGTTCCCAGAATATATCCAAGAATTCCTCCGGCAATACCAAGTATTAGAGCCTTTAGCAGAAACATCCTGTAAATTGTTGAACGTCCTGCACCCATCATACGGAGAATACCTATTTCCCTTTTGCGTTCGTTTACATTTGCCCAAATGTAATTGCCGATCGAAATCCCTCCAACGAAAAAGATGATGATCAACATGACAAGCGTCACTTTCTTCATCAACTGATTGGTTTCAATCTGTGTTGAAACGATTTGGTTGATTGAGGTGACTCTGGTATCTGGAAGAATATTGCGCAATTTCCCGAGTAATCCCTCTGAAATGGCATTGCAGCAGCCCATTATCTCTATGGCAGATACCTGGTTTTCGATCCCTAAAAGGGTTTGGACATCCTTAAGATTTGCAAAGATCCGATCGTCATCAATCGTTCCTGTTTCAGGTAGGATTTTTACAACCTTGAAATCCTTTCCCAAAATGTTAATCGATCCGCCTGCCTGAAGCTTCAGTAGCTTTGCAACCTGGGAACCCGCAATACAATCCGTTGTGTTCAACGTATCGATCGCTTTGCGTTTCAGTTTTTCATCTTCCAAACCATGTGATTTGGTCGTTGATTGACTTGGTGCACAGGCAGTTTTTAATTCCGAGCCCAATAATCCGGATGATTGCCACAGGGGCTTGGAGGCGATTTCGCTTTTTGGAAGTATCCCTGTAAGGACAACGGATTGGCCTCCAACTTTTACCCTGCGGGTCAGCTTTGGAGACATATTATCCACCCCGGCAATCGTGGAAGTAAGGATTCGTTCCACGTAATCCATGGGTAAGGTAGGAGCATCAATATCGGAAGTATAATAGTTGTCTATACTTGCCCCCTGGGGTAAGACAAGGATATTAGCGCCAAGGTTGTCGAGATTTCTGGCAACATTCTGCTCAGAAACGACGGAAACGCTTTGTATGCCTACAATCACCGCAATTCCCAGCGTGATTGCAAGCAATCCTGTGATCAATTGGGATTTGCGTTTCCATAATTCGATGAAAACGAGTTTTAAGATAGTCATAACCAGTGATTATTTTTTTGTTCCGCAGCCGGCCGAACCAGATCCCCCGCCACAACATCCGCCAGCAGGCGCCTTCTTTGCTGCTGCCACCAGTGTGTTCACATCCGTCATACCGCTATAAGTTCCGGCTACCTGCCCCGATTTATTAACTACATAGGTTACAGGCTCTTTAGCATTTGGATCTGCTTTCAATGATTGCAACAATTTCGCTTCCTTTTTATCATCAAGGGCAACCAATACTGTGGCGCTTTTATTATCCATTTTGCTGCATGCAACAGCGCAATTGTCCACAATGCTTTTCTTTGATGTCATGGATTCCTTATACACCACAATATAAACTGATTTCCCGTCAGCAAGGGCCTTGATCAGCTCAGATGTCTTAGGGGATGGGACCATGTCAATGAGTTTTGCCGACGTTGCATCCTTTAATGCAACTCCACCAGCTGTCGTTCCATTCTTGTCCAGAACAAGAATCAAAGGCAATGGAGCTCCAGCAAGACGATATTTTGCTATCAGGTTACTGTTAGCGGCATCTGTTGTATTCATTTTAATTACAACAGAAGCTGCTTTAAGATTTTTCTTTGCTTCATTCGCAATAGTGATTGCTTTGTCTGCATCTGCACCATTGGCATTGTATGCAACAAGGAATACAGGCTTACATGATTTACCGGCTTTTTCGATCTCGGTTGCTGTTTGAGCATTAACACGCATCAATCCTGTTATGAAAATGGCCAGGATCATAATACTGAAAATTTTTTTCATGGTTTTGAGTTTTGTGTGACGCAAATATACGTTATATTTTATATTAACGTAATAATACGTCAGAAATATTTTTTCCGGATCCATTTTGGGGTTTTACATCAATCTTTGATTCCCGGATCTATCTTTAAAAAGTCCCCGAAAAGTTGTTGTGCTTTTTCCCAATTCTTTTTGTCAATACAATATCTCACTCTTGGAGGATCAATATTTCCGCAGATCAAGCCTGCTTGTTTTAGAATCTTAAGGTGTTGGGAAGCTGTCGCTTGTGCTATAGGTAATTTTGTTACAATGTTTGCACAGCAGCACTCACTTTCTTCGCATAGGCAAAGTAAAATTGCTATCCGCGCAGGGTGGCCAAGTGCTTTGGCTAGTTTGGCCACCTGGATGTCAACATCCTTATACCCTTTGATTTTTCGCTGGGACATAATAATTGTTTCACAACAACTTACAAGCAGTTTGCTGATTTAATGCTAAAATCGGGATTGAACTGCTTTTTACAACGGAGATTGTTGCACCACTACCGTCAAGCAATTTATCAAATAAACCTTTTGGTTTATGACACATTACAAGTAAATCAGGTTTATACACGGATAAGAACTCCAAAATTCCCTTTACAGGTTCGTTATCCAGCGGGGTTCTTATGAAATGCAGGTTAATCTTTTCATATTGGTTCTCCGTCCGTAGTTGCAGTAATGTTCCTTTAACATCAAAGGTCTCAATATCTATTGTTTGCGGGAATACAGGGTAAACATGAAAAGCTTCAATACTTGCATTGAATAATCTTGCAAATGGTACGATCTCCGCAATCCTGGGCATAATGTCAAATAACTCAGTTGCATAACCAATGCGGTCAATGTTTGGATCCAAAAACTCATAAGGTACGGACAAAACGGGACAACTTATAATATTTATAAGTTCAGATACATGACTCCCGAAAAAAGTCGTTTTCAATCCCTCATGGCTTGCCCCCATGATAACAAGGTCGATATTATATTTTTCGATTAAATGTTTAATCTCAGAATTTGAAAGTTTGCTTTCTTCACCAATAATCTCAACCAAAGAATCATCCGCGTCAAAATGGAGTTTTGTAAATGCTTTTCTGATAAAAGTTATGTTCTCTTCTATCATCCCGGCATCTGATGATGTTGTTCCTGGATAGAAAAATAATTTTGTTTTGCTTTTAACTCCAATGCTGATCGCATAGGTTAATGCACTTTCGGATAAATCAGCGAGGTTGAATGGAATCAGAAAATTTTTCATAACCGTAAGTTTTTAATGACGTAAATATACGGCAGAGTTATTCTAATAAAATGGAAACGACATTAATTTATTGTTAATTGAATCTTTTGAGCAAATGATGCTGTCATTTGACAAAATTACCTGCATGTTACTATATTTTTAAAACGGATCATCGTTGCAGATTTGCCAGGCCACTAAAGGAAGGATTGATGATTTTACCATTTATCCTGACTCTATAGATGCAGAATATGCTCCACTATTTCCTTAACCTTTTCTTCGGTTACCGGTGTCTTTCCCTTGACAATACCAAAATCAGTGGTATTGATATGAGTAAAACCCTTGATTCCAGACTTCTTTACTGTAAGTTCAGCACAATTAATAGGGCATCCGTCCAGAACTATAAGTTTTTCAATTTCACTGCCTGCCTTCTTTGCAAATTCATCATCTACCGAGAACCTGGCAAGACATAGCAGCTTAGCCTGCCCGGATTGCATTAATTTCCTGGCTACCAGATCGGAATATTGGCCTGTATTGCTGGCTCCGGAACATGCAACAACTGTAAGTTTTTTTGAGGTTTCCATTACATTGTTTTATTGTTTATTTTTTTTGCCTGATTTCTTGCTTTTAATGCAAGAAAATCGATTTTTTTTGTGAGCCTGGCTGATACTGCATAGCCAAACGACATCTGAACACCCGTATAATATTTGTAAAGGGGGATATCTGTATAGGCTGATAGATACCAATTGTGCTTAAAACCATAGGTTAGTTGCGGGGTTAAGAAAACTACATCGTACCCGGATGCTTCAACGATCTCATTATTTTCACGCGTCGATTTTGCCCTGTATTCATTGCGAAACTGAAGATCCAGGCTTAACCCCTTCCAGATGTGATAATTGAAATAGATTGCTCCAATCCACTGATCACCATATTTATAGTAAAAGTTTTCGGATTGGATCAATTGGGAATATTCATAGGAAGCAAATCCTGCAAGGGCAATTTTACCAAAGCCTTTTGATACAAATACATTTGCCATGTATTTGTACCCTCCTGAAGAGGGCTGGACTGAGATGGGCAATTGCACATTATCGACTTCCTGGTCAAACACGCCAACCGGAAATTTCATCCCTATTGTTGGTGAAATGGAAAGCCGTAACCGTGAGTTGGTGTATGCATTGAATTTAAGATACAAGGCTGCATCTCCCAAACCATAACCCTTGTATGAATCAATACCTGGGGTTTCAAAGGTTTTATTGAAGAAGTAGCCTAACTCACTTAACACAGTCAGCCAATTGGTCACGCCGTATCCGAGTTGCAATTCAGCGTAATTGCTGTAAGCGACCTCCTGAAAAGGCAATTCGTTAAAATGGCCATCTTCAGAAAAATAGACTCCCGAATGGCTGTATCTATAGGCCAGGGAGGCTGTCAGAATTTTTGATTGAAGAGCGGGTTGCTCAGCATCACTGATAAAAGGATTTCCAGAGGTGCAGCATTGGGCCCAAGACCCGGAACTACAAAATAGTAAAAGAAACAGGAATGAAAATTCTTTAATCCATCTCATAGTGCCAACTATTTTTTTGTATGCCAGGGGGTGACCCGGATCATGATTGTATCCGATACTTCACCTGTGTCATTGAAAACCTTGCAGGTAATCGTATTAAGTCCCATGCAGCTTATGCAGGCTGAATATTTCACACTCTTTCCGCTTCCCTTGATCCTCCCATGATTCGCCACCCAACCATATTGCAGGTTTGCCCCCATAGCTTCCACAGTAATGACAGATGTATCATAAGCCATTACAGGATTGGCCGATGATGTAAGACTTAAAATTTTAATACTGTCAGAAGGAGTGGCATCATTCTTCTTGGAACACGCCCAAAGGCCGAATGCAACTATGGACAAAACGATAAAGATTCTTCTCATGCGACTTTTTTAAGGGTTAATTTTTTGAAATTCCTTTTCCAGTTCATCAGTAGAATAATATCCGGTATGCCTGAAAACTTCTTTACCGGAAGCATCTAATAATACTTGTGTTGGAATCGCTGCAATACCAAAGCATTTCATCATATCCTGGCTCTTCGGGAGTAGTACGTTATAGAATTGTACTTTTACCCTGTAAGGATTTTTCTCCTTTATCTCCTGCATAACGATTGCCATTTTTTTGCAAGGTATACAACCTGTAGTCCCAAACTCAAGAAAAGTAATGGCAAATTTTTCTCCGTTCTTCTGGTAATTATATGCAGAATCAACAAACTGTGCGGTTGTTTTTTGAATCACTTCACCGGCCTGGTCTTTCATCTTCTGAGATACCAGTTTGTTCATGCTTCCTTTGAAAATAAAAAGCAATGCAAAAAACAGAATCGCCAGCGTAATGAATGCAATGTTTAGTATGAGTTTGAATCGGTGAGATAGCTTCGGTGCCATTTTGCTATTCTTTTGGAAACTGTGTTATCAGTTTTTCTGCCTGATCATAAATATCAGTGATTGGCCTCTGCCTTATCATTTTTCCCAGTTCAACAGCTTCTGTTATCTGATCAATGGTACATCCGATCTTGATTGCTTCTTTAAAATGATAATCCAGGCATGGTTGGCAACCTCCGGCAATCGATGCTGCGATCGCGGCCAGTTCGATGGTCTTTGCATCAAGGTGTTTGAATTTATTCATCTCTCATCGTGTTTGTTTGATAGCATCCATAATCCAGTGCTCCAGTGTGGATTTGGTCGGCAGTTTGCCCTTCAATTTAACTTTCCCATTCAAGGCTAAACCTGGAATCCCGGTTATTCCGTCTTTAATAAATTCCTGAACTTCAGTGATCTGTTGAATATTTGTATCGATATTCTTTTCCTCACAAATATTCACAACCATTTGCTCCAAGGTAGAACATGCAGGACAATCCACTCTATAAATTCTGACTTCCAACATTGTCATATATTTTTGTCAAGTCGGGCTATAAGTAGGCTTTCCTATAAATCCATGAGCCCAGTTATTCAAGAATTTGATTTGATCAATTCAAATTATCCCATTTGATTAGAGCGGCATGGTTGTTTGATAACTCCTTAACCCTGTCGATCCATTTCAATTCGTGCCTTGCCTTTTCCTGAAGAAAGGGATTCTTGGTATCAACCAATGAAAAACAGGAGTTAACAACCCACCATTTATTATGGATTCCCGCCCGTTCCAGATCCTTTTGCAACCTCTCAGCTTCAAAGACTGGTGTCGTCTCAGGAAGGGTTACAATAACCACTTCTGTTTCCAGTGGATTCCGCAATCTTGGTAAAAGATTTCGGACTGCATCAGAACTGTCTCCCTGGGTTCTCTGGACTTCCTTATGATAGGCTTCGGTTGAATCAAGTAATAAAAGCGTATGTCCAGTGGGAGCTGTATCAATAACAACAACCTCCTTATCGGCTTTTTCCACAATTTGAGCAAATGCTTTAAAAACCGCAATCTCCTGGGTGCAAGGGGAACGCAGATCTTCTTCAATGTATTCCATATCAGAAGCTGAGATGGTCCCTGCAACTTTAGCTCGAACCTCATTCTTATACGCCTCCAATACTTCGGCTTCATCTATTTTACTCACACTAATTCCGGCACCAATGGCTTTATCGTAGTTTAGATGATTTGCAGGATCTGTAGTTGTCAAATGGACCTTTGAACCTCTTGAAGCTAATCCCAGGGCTATTTTTGTCGCTAATGTTGTTTTCCCCACGCCGCCTTTGCCCATTACAAATACAACCCTTTTCCCTGTTTTGTAAAGATCATCAATGAGATCTTCTGCAGTTAATTCTTTTGTCAACTGTTTATAATTGAAATCCCGATCTGTAAGTATATCCTCATGTAGCAACCTTCTTATATTGGTGATATTTGAAAGATTATATGAACGCATAGGTACTGTAAAGGCAGGATAGTTTTTCAGTGAATCTTGAATTTGTTGTAAGGCCTCATTCTGCTTATCATAAATTTGTTTCGAAACATTGTCTGATTCATCCGCATCATTAAGAATGGCATTAATAACAAGTATCTGGTTTTTTATTCCTAATGCTTGAAGCTCAGCAGAGGAACGTGCGGCTTCCAGGAGAGGTGATGTTTCAGGACGACTGACAAGTATAAGATTGGTTTCGGTTGCAGTCGCCAGTGTTTTAACCGCTTGTTTATAGATCTCTTTTCGCTTTTCAAGTCCTGACAATTGACCTAAACATGAAGCCCCATGCGTACTTTCACTAATGAATGTACTCCATGCCGATGGCAATTGCAACATTCTTAAAGCATGACCTGTCGGAGCAGTATCAAAAATTATATGGTCATACTTTTTATGCTTTTCAGGATCTGTAATGAAGTCGGAAAATTCATTGAATGCGGCGATCTCAACTGTACACGAACCGGATAATTGCTCCTCCATGTTTTGAATGACACTCACAGGCAGTTTTCCCCGGAATGGCCCAACAACGCTTTCTTTATATAATGCAGCAGCCTCTTCCGGATCCAGATTAACTACCGTTAACCCTGGAACTTCAACAATCTCTGTTCCGCTACCGTTTAATGGCTGGTTGAATACATCCTGCAGGTTTGATGCAGGATCGGTGCTTATCAGTAATATCTTTTCCCCCGCATCGGCCAAGCCAATTGCAGTTGCACAAGCAAGCGAGGTCTTGCCTACACCACCTTTACCTGTAAAAAATAAATATTTGGTGAGTGCTATTTCAGAAATATTGAATGCTTTCATTTTAAAAGAAATATTTATGATATTTGAGGAATGAAATCCAGGTTAATACCTGTCCATTCAGTGAGTTGTTGATTGGTAGGATACATTCCTGCCACTTCGAGTTTGCCGTCTACCAGAATTACCGGTAATGCTTCAGCTCCCTTTTCTTTTAAGAATTCATTTACTATAGTGTTATCGACATAAAGTTGGGGGACATCCCTCAAGTTATGACGTTCGATATCCACACCCTGGCGTTTGAGAGCTTCAACTGCTGCTGCAATTCTCATTAGATCAGGATTAATATTTGGTCCGCATAACCCTGTGGGGCAACAAAGTGCCGGGTCAAAAATTTCAATCTTTTTCATATACCAATTATTTAAAGTTTTGATTGTTTCAGTTGTTTATGGGTTAAGAACTTCTTCAGCTTGCTGATTCGTTATTCGTAGAAAGACGAAACTTTATTGAAAAAAAATTCATTCCTTTTTATTTCTTGGCCTTAACTGACACATACATGAACCGGATAATTTTTCATTCTTATCAATGATCAAGGGTAATTCATCTCGTTCCCATTCAACAATACCTCCAGCCATATTCGCAATCCGTTCGCCAAATCCTTTATCAATAAGAAATTTTACGGCTTCCTTACTGTGTATCCCTGACGCATCAGCAAATATCATTGGCCTGTCAGTAGGAAGATTTTGATAGGTCTCCTCCAAAATAGAATACGGACAATAGATGACCTCGGGAACATCCATCATCTTAAAGCGGTTCATGAAATCCTCCCGGATATCAATAAGCAGCGCTCCTTTCTGGCATATGACCAAGGTCTGCCTTGGGGTAAGATTTAGGATCCCCCCGCTGATGAATCCAAAGCCGGTGAAAAAACCTTCCATTTCTAAATGAAAAATATCATAATGTAATAGATGCCAACGATGATAAATAAAACAGCAACAATCCTCCGGAACCACAGTTCAAATGCCTTAATACGATCGTAGAGTTTTCCGACATTTCCTACTGCATAGGCCAGCAACCATGCAAAAATTATCACTGGTAACCCGGTAGCAATGGCGAATATGATGGGTAGAAACAACCCCCTGGCACTGCTTATGGTCAAAGGTATCAGCATTACGAAATAGAGTACGCCACTGTAGGGACAAAAGGCCATTGCAAAGACCATTCCAAGTAATAAAGTTCCCCAATAGCTTCGTTTACTATGTTCACCCATCCGTTCCTTCAGACCTAAAAAACCCGGAAAATGTATCTTGATGAAATCAAGCATGAGCAGCCCGATAATGATCAGTAACGGTCCAAGCAGTTTTTCTCCCCAACCCTGGAAAAGCATGCTGATATGCATTTTACTGGCTCCCAAAAACAGGATAACCCCTAAACCGGTGTATGATATAGCGCGGCCAAAAGTATATACCAATCCCTTAATAAAGACCCTTCTTCTGTCCTCAATATCCCGGCTGATAAACCCAATTGCCGAAATATTAGTCGCCAGCGGACAAGGGCTGATAGCTGTCATTAAACCTAGGATAAATGCAGTCAAGGCAGCATATTGGGAGTTCTCAAGGATAGTTTGTAGATATTGCATTTTAAAACTATTGTTTGAATTGCTAGTCTAATCTTTGGTTGGAAAAAATCAAGAATCAATTATTTGATAATGTTTGCTTTATCATTTTAAAAATTTCATTTTCATCTCCTTCATTGTACAAAAGCTTCTGTCCGACAATCTCACCTATACTATTTAAAACAAATGTGTGTGGCACTCCATACACATTCATGCTTCGTTTCAGGTCTTGATTCACGTCAAGCAGAACCTCGAATTCCCAGCCTTGTCCGTCCACAAAAGGACGTACGTTGTTCGATATATTCCTTGTCTGATATGGGTTGCCCTGAACATCAGTAATCGCAATATCGGGTATCCGTTTTTTCTGTAGATCTGTTAAATCCTGAGCCACGGCTTGAAAGAAAAACGTTGAAAATAGAAACATTGTAATGAGCATTCGCACAGCGGTTCTTTTATATTTGTATAAGGTTCTGCTAATTTCTAAAAGAGTCAATCGCTTTTTTAATCTCTGCTTTAAGCTTATCGGGACTTTCATTGGCATACATGAAACCTTTGTCTGTTAGGTCAACTCGTTTGTCGCCGGAGATCACGATCAGTGTTTGCCCTTCGATTTTATACTTTTTACCCATTGCTTCGCCATCTTTTTCATCCAGATTCACACTTTTAAAAGTGATTTCACCGCTTTTCACTTGCTGCGGAAACTGAGTTTCAACAGCTTCTTTCGACACCTTTTCTACATTAATGCAGGTGGGGCATCGACGGGTAAAGTGAAAATAAAAGACCTCGACTTTAGCTGTAGGGACTGGATTTCCCGCAAACATTGCAGAGATCATGAACAAACCAACTAAAATTGCAATACTCTTTTTCATAGTTACATTTTTATTTCATTAATAATTGCTTGATTTCCTCAGATGAAGGAACACGGCCATTAACGACCACTTTTCCATCAACAACCAAAGCTGGAACAGACATGACTCCATATTTAATGATCTCAAGGATGTCTTCAACCTTCGTTATATTTGCTTTAATACCATTCTTTTCAACCACTTCGCGGGTCAATTTATCCAGTGTTTTACAATTTGGACAACCTGTGCCTAATATTTTTATATCCATAAACCTTTCATTAAAAGAATTATAAATGAATCTTTTACCGATGATAGAATGAGTTGAAAAGACTTTTCGCCTCTTCCCAGTTTTCTTTCTGAATACAATATTTAATGTAGGGAGGGTTTATCTCTCCCTGGATAAGCCCGGACTTTTTCAACTCCTTTAGGTGTTCCGATAAAGTAGATCTCGCAATCGGCAGTTCTTCAGCCATGTCGCCGCTGTAACAGCTTTTATCAATATTATCGGCCAGAAAGTCTAGAATGAATATTCTAACCGGATGTGCCATTGCTTTGGCATACCGAGCCATTTTCTTTTGATTTTCAGTATAATGTTGCTTTTCTGTGATCATTTCATTTTGTATTTCGTAGAATAACGAAACAAATTTACACTAAAATAACATATATGTTCAAATGGAGAGAAATTTAGAATAAATATAGATAACAGGGAGATGTATTTGAGGAGAAGAGGATCCTTATTTCATTTAAAAATCCAGCAACAATCCCGCGTTGGTTTTGACCGTTTCATCGGTGAAACTTGAAAGGTAATTTTCGGTTGTTGCAATATTGACATGGCCAAGACTATCGCTGATATAAGCGATAGGGACGCCAGCTCTTTTAAGGCGGGTTGCATAAGAATGCCTGGCGAAATACGTGGTCACTTTATTGCTCCATTCCAATGAATCGGTGATGTGCTTTAGATATTTGTTGGTCGTCTTTATGAATTGTGCAATTGCAGCAATTTCGTCCCTTGCATTCATACCATCATGTAAAACGGGGAAAATATATTCTTTCCCGGTTTTGTTTACGGAACCCCATCTTTGAATGATCTCCAGCATCCGGGGCAATAGAAAGATGCTGATCTCTTTCTGCTCGCCTTTATTAGTACTCTTTGTCTTGCTCCTGTAGAATTTAATGTTTTCCCCCTTGATATCGGAGTAGCGAAGCATAGCTATATCCTTAAAATTCATCCCGTTCCCAAGATAGCTGAATGTCCAGAAGTCAATTGCTTTCTGCTCCTCCAGTACCTCTGTTTTATATTCGATCAGGGATTTAAGATCATCGTTGCTCAGGGCACGCTTGTTTTTCTGTGCTGCCGGGATTGAATAATTTTCAAAGGGATATTTCTCCCTGGTGATGTATTTCTTCCGGATCGCATAATTGCAGACCGCCCTGATCTGTCGCAGATAGATCCCTTTGGTCGAGATAGATTTTTTTTCAGAATTCAGATGGTTCTCATACTGCCTGAGAAAGTCCGGTGTGATCCCTTTCATCCTGAGATTGGATTGGAATTCACCAACGGATGCCAGGATGGTTTCATACATCAGGGTTGTCTTGATGCTCCATTCGTTGGCTTTTTCTTCCATGAATCCCTTTGTGCAATCTTTAAAGCTGATATCGATTGTACTGATCTGCTTCTTTTTGAAGTACTCTTCTTCAAAACCTTCGAAGGTAAACTCATGCAGTTTCTTCCCGGCAGCTTCTGCCTTCCTGATGAAGCTCTGGATATCGGCCCGTTTCTCTTTGAGCGTTTCATCCCGTAGTTTCGGGGACTTTATTTTTATCCATTGGTCCTCGGTTAGATCTACATTGGTACGGTACCGTCTTTTGGCTCCGTTAAAATAGACCACCAGGCATACCGGGAACAAACCATTCTTCTTCGCTCTGTTCTCCAGGATGGTAAAATAGGTTAAAACATTACCTTTGCTCATGGTTACAATTTCAAAAATGTAACCACAAATGTAACCACAACTCGATTAATAATCGTATAATAATCGAATAATATTTATCAACACAAATTTCACTAACAGATTGATATACAATTTTCAAGAATAATTTCCCGGGAATAACCGACTAACAAGAAAGTAGTATTATACCTGCTTTGGGAGCAGGAGATCGCTGGTTCGAACCGAAGCTCACGAGGGCGAAGCCCGAGTAATCCAGCTACCCCGACAAGACAAATAGCGAAATAGTGAAATGCGAAATGCGAGAACTATTTTGTCACTCCGAGTCATAAGATGACTTAAAGCAGTCAGCCTTTTCCAAAAAAAGTTTAGGTTTATCGCGTCCCGGTCTTTGACCGGGAAGATCGCTGGTTCGAACCGAAGCTCACGAGGGCGAAGCCCGAGTAATCCAGCTACCCCGACAAGACAAA